>DATKEJ010000508.1:0-4303 GCA_035512315.1 Rhodothermales bacterium
GATCTGGCTCAACGAGGGGCTCAGCGTGGACGAGGTGAAGCAGAGAATGCGCCACGGCACACTCGCCACGACGATGATCTATTTGCGTAAGAAAGGACTTCTCAAACGTCGCGGCACCGAGACGGAGGTCTGACGGCAGAATTGAAGAAACAGATTCTCGTTATCACTGCATGCTGACACCAAGGCGTTCTTCTGGAAGGGAGGTCCACCTGAAGGCTCACAAGTGGACAACCGTGGCCGTCAATAGAGGACTGAGGCCCAGGCATCTCTACCTCGAGGTCTGGGCCCCGAGAACCGCGTCCTGGCGTCGTATCGGCATTCTTCCCGGGTTCGGAAGATTCAAGCAGTTTCTTTCGGTCGCGCTTCCGCTTGGTATTATTCAGGTCAAGATTCGCGAGAATCGAACGTGTACCGTGTCGACCGGCTCCCCGTCCAAGTTGGCGAGACCCGAGCGCCGTCGCGAAGCCACGGAGGCCTGACCGAGCGACCCGGTCTAGTCCCAATCCGTCCCTATCGGAGACCCTGGCGGCAGGTCCGCAGCGTCCGGTTCTGATCTCTCCTCGAACGATCTTAAGAGAAACCGATCGATGCGAGCCGCGAGCCGGCTCCGGTGTGCCAGCACGATAGGCTCGGCTGCACTGGCTTCCGATAGCAGTGCGCTTAGTGAGGTCAACTCGGCGTCTAGAATCGCGGCCGCGTCGACCGAAAGGTCCTTGCCCGCCAGCTCGATCAGCGCACTCGTCCACGCGTCTTGTACGATCCTGCAAATCGACCGATCGTATGCGGAGTCGCCGGTGCCGCCACCGGGAAAAACCGAGTCGCGGACCTCCCGCAGTACCTCGTCCAGACCTGGAAGCCTTGGGTCGTCGACCTTCTGATAGGTCAACCTTGTTGCTCGTGTGGGGTCGAGAAGGAGACCAAACACAAAATGCGCCACGGCCGCGGCAGGTGCGAATGCATCGAAAGTCAATCCGGTGTCGCCTTGAAAGAGCTCGCGCGTTGGCGGATAACCGGGAGGACGCGGCGGCAGCACGCGGCGTACCCATTCAGGGATGCGCAACTCGGCAGGTGCGAGCGCGTCAAGCAGGCCCTTGACGGCCCTACGCTGCATGTCGCCGTCTACTGACCCGACGGGCGTCGACGGTTCCCCTACCAGTTCATATTCGTACCAGACACCACCGACGAGTTTGGCCGCGGCCTCCAGTTGGTACCGGTGGCGGAGATAGAGCGGTACGAGCACATCCTCGAGCGTGGCCAGCGGCCTTCCCTCCTGAAGTCGCTCTGGGCCAAACCGCTCGAGCCCGGCTCGGCGAAGCGCCATCTCACCCTCCAGAGCCTCCAAGATATCCGGCCCGTTATCCCAAAGGTGAGCCTCCGGATGGGCGCCTCCGACGGGGCGCGCATCCGTGTCGGATATGAACTGAAGGCCGGCCTCACGGCGATCCCGTACGATCCCGGTCAGCCCCTCCTCCTCATCGGCGGCGGTTGGGAAAGGCGTGTAACCGTATCGAATGGCATATTTGTCCCATTCACCAATCCCGACGGCATAGGCATTGTCGTGACTGAAGCTACCCGATTGATCGAGACGAACAAGTGGCGCCGGATAGTCCATGACTGATGCGCGATCACTGACTGAAGCGGCGAAATTGTGGACCAGGCCAAGCGCATGGCCCACCTCATGAGCGGCCAGCTGGCGAATCCGAGCCAGGGCAGGTTCGAGCGTCGGATCGTTCGGATCGGGCGCTGTCGAGCCGAGGAGACTCTGCGCCAGGAGATAGTCCTGTCGCACGCGCAGGGATCCCAACGCGACATAGCCTTTGAGGATCTCGCCAGTGCGCGGATCGAGCACCGTATCACCCCAGCTCCAGCCCCGGGTAGCCCGGTGCACCCATTGGATCACATTATAGCGGATGTCGAGTGCATCGGCGCCTTCTGGGAGCATCTCGACTCGGTATGCATCGGGCAGGCCGGCGGCTTCGAATGCCTCAGTCCACCATCGTGCCCCGTCGAGCAAGGCAGACCGAATCGGCTCAGGAACGCCCCGGTCCAGGTAAAAGATGATCGGTTCGACGACACGATCGTGTTCTAGCCGAAGCCTGTGCCGCGCTATGAAGCGCTGCTCTTTCTCCGTCGAGATCGACGTGGAGTAGTCGACAAACGTAATGCCGTAGTATCCGGCGCGAGGATCGAAGCGGCGTGGGGCATAGCCTTCGTCGGGCAGCGCGATCAGCGAGTGGCGCAGGCGGAGGGTCACCGCGTACGGGTCGGTCGCCACCTGAGCGACGTACCCGCCCGGATCGGTACTCGTAAATGTCAACCACGCTTCGAGTTCGACGTTGCGTGGAAACGCACGGATTACGTCCGGATTCACGGCGCTCCGATCGTTGTCCAACGCGAAGTCTCCCTGGCCGCTTTGCTTCAATTGTCTCGCGATTCCCATTGCGTCGCGTACGATGAAGGATGTCGCGTCGATGACCAGCCGCGACCCCGTGCGACCGACGAGATCGAATCCGTGGACCACGCTCCGGGCGAAGGCGTCCTCGACGGCGACGCGCTCGTATTCGTTGTCGGATGTCGCCCTGTAACGAGTGTTTTCTTCAAACATGAGAACCCGTTGCCCGATCCTTCGGAACCGAACCAGCTTGGTCGCTCCCAGTAAGCCGCGATCCAGCCCTACGTCGTTCGATCCCAAACCGCCCGCGAGGGCCGTGTGGTAAAGGAACGGCCCGGCCCCGTCGTCAAACTCTATGAGGACCCTGCCGTCGGCGTCGTTCCAGAACACGTCGACGAATCCCTCCTGTCGTGAAAGGCCCTGAGTGGCCGCCTCGGCGGTGGCGCGATCCTGGCCGGGCAAGATCTCGGTCGTTAGGAACAGCAGGGCAATGGTGAGCAACAGACCACCCGTGACACTGCGCCGTGACGTCTCCACCGGGCAAATTCCCATATTCTTCGAGGTCATTTCAGCGGGTCGAAAGGTAACTTCAGCGTCTTGCAAAAGCCGGGAGTCCGCCCAGACCATAGACTCGGCTTTGACTCGTGAAAGTCGACAGCTACAATACGATAATTCGATGAGTGATGCTTCTGTGGGCAACGTTGTACAGGTGATCGGTCCGGTCGTCGACGTCGAGTTTCCGGACGGCGCCGTTCCTGATATTTACGATGCCCTGGCCATCGATCGCGAGGACGGTTCTCGACTCGTGCTCGAAGTTCAGCAGCACCTCGGCGAAAGCAGGGTTCGAACGATCGCGATGGACTCGACCGACGGGTTGAGCCGCCAGACGCAGGCCGTGAGCCTTGGTTCGCCTATCTCCATGCCGGTAGGACCGGACATCCGCGGCCGTCTCTTTAACGTCATCGGCGAAGCAATCGACGGTTTTCGTCAGCCTCAGGAAGAAGGGCG
Organism: Rhodothermales bacterium; assembly: GCA_035512315.1. Taxonomy (GTDB): domain Bacteria; phylum Bacteroidota; class Rhodothermia; order Rhodothermales; family DATKEJ01; genus DATKEJ01. Next base: position 3,401 of record DATKEJ010000508.1, read on the forward strand.
GCGTCCGATCCACGCCCCTCCCCCACCGTTCTCGGAACTCTCGACTGAGATCGAGATGCTGGAGACGGGCGTCAAGGTCGTTGACTTGCTCGAACCGTACTCTCGGGGTGGCAAGATTGGTCTTTTTGGGGGGGCCGGCGTCGGCAAGACCGTACTGATCCTGGAACTCGTCAATAACATTGCGAAGCAGCACGAAGGCATGTCGGTCTTTGGCGGTGTCGGTGAGCGCACTCGGGAAGGAAATGACCTGCTCCGCGAGTTCCTCGAGAGCGGCGTCATCAGATACGGCGACGCATTCATGGAGTCGTACGAAAAGAACGGCGACTGGGACCTCTCGAAGGTCGACGAGGCGGCGCTCCGCGGGAGCCTTGCGACTCTGGTTTTTGGCCAGATGAACGAGCCGCCCGGAGCACGCGCCAGGGTCGCGTTGTCGGCACTTACCGTGGCGGAATACTTCCGCGATCTGGGCGGCCGAGACGTGCTTCTCTTCATAGACAACATTTTCCGCTTTACCCAGGCCGGCTCGGAAGTCTCGGCGCTCCTCGGACGCATGCCGAGTGCGGTCGGTTATCAGCCGACGCTTGCAACCGAGATGGGCGAGCTTCAGGAACGAATCACCTCGACAAAGACTGGTTCGATTACGTCGGTGCAGGCGATCTACGTCCCCGCTGATGACTTGACCGACCCCGCCCCGGCAACGACCTTCGCCCACCTCGACGCGACTACTGTGCTTAGCCGCCAGATTGCGTCCCTCGGTTTATACCCCGCGATCGATCCACTCGACTCGACCAGCCGGATCCTCGATCCGAGAGTGCTCGGTCATGACCACTACACGACCGCACAAGACGTGAAAGCGCTCCTTCAGCGATACAAGGAGCTGCAGGACATCATCGCCATTCTCGG
>DATKEJ010000509.1:0-24041 GCA_035512315.1 Rhodothermales bacterium
GAACAGAGGACGAGCAGACAGGTCTTCATGAGAACGGATTTTGTGGAGCTGGAGTCCTTGTAACGACTCCGGGCAGGCCTGTTCCTGATATTCAGTCTGCGACCCGGGGCAATAATGAGTCAACATCATTTCCTGGAAGCGCTATCGGTTTTTGGCCGCAAATGCTACATTAGCGGCAAATTTGGTCCCTTCTAACGACTGACCCAGTGGACAGATCAAACGAGTTGCGGAGCTCGCTTCCGGCTGGTTCAGGCATCAACCATAAAGGTGGGCTCATGAAGACGGCATATCTCCTGGTGATCGCGGTCTTTCTTCCGATCACATCCTTTGGCCAGACCGCCACCATAAGCGGCAAAGTGATTGACCAGCAGAGCACCGAGGCGCTTCCCGGCGCGAACATCGTTCTCGTTCTCCCGGGGGAGTCATTCCCGGTTACAGGCACGACGACGGATTTCGACGGCCTTTACCGAATCGAGAACGTCAGTCCTGGCAGTTACGACCTTCTCGTGCGTTATGTGGGGTACTCAGAGTATCGCTCATCCTTGAACGCTGAGGCCGGGGCGAGCTTTTCGCTCGACGTGGGCCTGGTAACGGAAGACGTGAGCTTGAATACTGTTATTGTGACCGCCTCTCGCCAGCAGGAGAAAATCCTCGACGCGCCCGCATCAATAACCGTGCTCCAGGCGAGGGAGATAGAGCAGCTGCCGACGCCGAGTACGGCTTCCGCGTTGAGAAATGTGACGGGCGTCGACCTGGCGCAGACCGGCGCGGACCGATACGAGATCGTGATGCGCGGATTCAACAATGCGTTCAGCGGGGCAGCTTACACGCTCGTCGATTACCGGCAGGGCGCGGTTCCGTCGTTGGCTGTGAATGCTTACTTCCTGATGCCGATCTCGAACATCGACACCGATCGAATCGAGGTTGTGAGAGGGCCGGGTTCGGCTCTCTACGGTGCGGGCGTAGATGCGGGTGTGATCCACATCGTCACCAAAGATCCTTTTACCAGCCCGGGCACGACGCTCGCCCTGCTGGGTGGCGAGCGCAATCTGGCCGGCGTGAGTTTCCGACAGGCCGGCGTTCTGGGCCCCCGGTTGGGATACAAGGTCGCCGGTCTCTATACCCAGGTCGACGAGTGGGAGTTGGATCCATTTGATATCGCCGACTTCGACCAGCTCGACGCGAACGGTGACGACATCATTGCTTATGAAGGACTGTCCACGATGTACATAGTCAACGATGCCGGGGACGTCGTGGAGGTGCCCACAGCTTCGGGAGTCACCTTCGACATTCCGAGAGATTATGACACGAGCAAGATGAACCTCAACGGAATGCTGCATTATCGGCTGTCTCCGTCTACATCGGTGATTATCAACGGAGGGCATCAGCAAGGGACGTCACCCGTCCTTACAGGTGTCGGCACGGCGCAAGCCGACGGCTTCGGGTACTCGTTCGGGCAGGTGCGATTCCAGTCGGGCCCGTTCTTTGCCCAGACATACTATAACCAGAATCGGGGGGGCGACTCATTCGTCTACGGGACGGGCGCCGACTTCGTCGACAGGTCGAATCTGTTCAATGCGCAGGCCCAGTATGATCTGTCGTTCGCAAACGGTCGCGAGCGCGTCATTGTTGGCGCCGACTTCGAGAACACGTCGCCTGATACGGAAGGCACCATCTACGGTCGCAATGAGGAGGACGACAAAATAACGGAGTATGGAGCATACGTCCAGTCGACCACGCAGGTGTCCCCGAAGTTCGACCTGACACTCGCCGGTCGTCTCGACTACAACAACATTCAGGAGGAGGTTCTTTTCTCGCCGCGTGCCGCACTTGTGTTCAAGCCGGCGAGGAATCACTCGTTGCGCGGCAGCTACAACAGGGCCTTTTCTTCGCCTGGAAACAACTCGCTTTTCCTGGACATCGTCGCCGGTGAGCGTCCCGTGTCACCGATTCACAAGATCCAGGTTCGAGGACGCGGCGCCGTCGATGGGTTCACATTCCGACGCAACCCAGCGTTCCTGGCGTTCGCCAATTCGGATCTCGTTGCGACGAGCAATTTACCCCTGCCGGCGAATATCCCGTACGGTTGGAACACCGACATCCCGGTCGGAATGGATCTCGGCTTCCTGTACCAGCTGGTGTACCAGAATCTCAGCCAGCTTACGGCGGAGCAGATCAGTGGGATCCTCGGTGTTCCGATCCCCGAGGCGCAGTTCGAGGGATTGAAGACCCTGCTTTCGCCGCAGAACACCGTCGTCCAGGGTTTCGCGGACGGCGTGCTTGCAAAGCCTGGCCTGGAGGGAGGAGTGACCTTCGTCGACGATGCAATTAGCGTTGAACCGCTGAAGCAGACAACGAGCGAAACGTTCGAACTCGGATACAAGGGGCTCATCAACGACAGGATTCTGGTCGCAGTCGACGTTTACCGGACGCGCAAGGAAAACTTCGTCGGTCCGCTTCTCTTCGAGTCTCCGATCGTGCTGGTTCCGACACTGCTCCCGGAGTTTCAGGCGGCGTATACCGAAGCTATTACGAACAACCAGATTCTCACGGGCGCGCTCGCTCAACTCGGCTTCACGCCCGCACAGCTCGCGGCCGTCGTCACACAGATCGCGTCAGCGGATCTGCCGGGACCGACGGATCCGATAGGCATTGTCCAACCGCAGGAGAATCTCGATGGTCCGGAAGGGCCGGAACTCCTGCTGTCGTATCGAAATTTCGGCGAGATAGACTTCTACGGCTTCGACATCGCGACCCAGGTCATGGTTAACGCCGAAACGTCTCTGTTCGCGACGTACTCGCACGTCAGTGACGGATTTTTCGACGAGGAGGAGTTGGGGGAACCAGGCAAGGAGGTGTCGTTGAACGCTCCGACCAACAAGTTCAAGGCCGGCATCAACTACGATCATCGCTCGGGCCTGACGATGAACGCCGCGGGCCGATGGAACGACGCGTTCTTCGTCGCGTCCGGACCGTACGTAGGCACGGTGCCGGAGTTCTTCCTTCTCGACGTGGGCGTCGGGTACGACCTGTCGCAGTGGGCTCCGGGTCTGAGGATCGACGTGCTCGCCCAGAACGTGTTGGACGAGAAGCACCGGGAGTTCGTCGGAGCGCCTCTAATCGGGAGGTTCACGACGGCGAGGGTGACGTACTCGCTCTGAAAACGCTAAACGCTAAACGCTAAACGAGAAACGAGAAGCGAACGCTGAACGAGAAACGCTAAACGAACCCAAATCACTAAGGGGTGCGCCTTGCCCCCGAGTGGGTAAGCGAGTTGGTGCAGGCGGTGCTAGAGTAACCTCCCCCGGCTTCCGCTCCGCCCAGGACTTGCAGGCTCTGTCGAGACTCACCGGTCGTCGCTCCAGCCGCCCCCTCCGGCGGGGGCGGCTGAGCCCGGCGCAACGTCTACAAGAGCAGGGAAACTCCTGTGGGCCAGGCGCACCCGGGGGAGATCACTCGGGCGTAAGTTGCCACCATAGCTGTGCCGGCGTGACGAATCGAGCATCACGCAATCTTAACCGCCCTCACCCGGTTTTCGATTGCTTAGCAGAGCGGCTTTGGGTAGCTTTTGAGCCTGAAAACAAGGCTTCGACCCGGACCACCCACAGGGTCGGGGAATCCGATAAATCGTCGAACATTCGAGCGTTAAGAACATGATTGGCGACTTCGTTCCGATTCTGGTCATGTTTCTGATCGCGTCGGGCCTCGCGTTGACCTTTCTCAAACTGCAGGAGTGGATCGGCCCCAAAAGGCCGTCACGCCTCAAGGCCAGCGCATACGAAAGCGGGATGGACCCGATTGGGACCGCCCGCGACCGGTACTCCGTCAAGTTCTACCTCGTCGCGATGATCTTCATCGTATTCGATGTGGAAGTGGTCTTCATGTATCCGTGGGCTGTGGCCTTCGGCGACTTCATTCAGTCGGGTGCCGGATTCGGCAGTCTGATGGTGGTGACGGTTTTCACCGTGATCCTTCTCATCGGGCTGCTTTACGACGTTAAGAAAGGTGGACTGGAGTGGGATTGATTCCCAAGCACAAGGAGACACATGAGTCTTGACTTGAAGGAAGGCTTTCTGACGACGACCCTCGACACGGTCGTCAACTGGGCGCGGTCGAATGCGGTGTGGCCAATGCCGATGGGTCTGGCCTGCTGCGCCATCGAGATGATGGCCTTCGCCGGGCCAAAGGCCGACGCCAGCCGCTTCGGTTCGGAGGTTTTCAGATTCTCCCCGAGACAGAGCGACCTCATGATCGTGGCCGGATGGGTCTCCTACAAGATGGCCCACGCCATTCGTCGCATCTGGGACCAGATGCCCGATCCGAAATGGTGTATCGCCATGGGTGCGTGCGCCTCTACGGGTGGTATGCACCGCTGCTACGGAGTCGTTCAGGGCGTCGATAACTTCCTCCCGGTCGACGTCTACATCCCCGGCTGCCCGCCACGGCCCGAAGCCGTGCTCCATGCCCTGATGGACATTCAGGAGAAGATCCGCAACGAACATACTGTCGCCATCGACGGCGCAGTCTGATCCGGGAGACGAGATGGCGCACAGAACACTGGATTTTCTCTTCAGTCCCGTCGATCCACCAAAACCTTCGGCCGAGCGCAAGAATCCGCTGGCCAAGGACAGCACCTTCGATGCCGACGCGGTGACCGCCCTGCAGGACGAGTTCGGCGAACGCATCGGCGACGTCACGCTTTACGCGAACGAACACACCGTCTACGTCGATCGCGAATCGATCGTCGACGTGTGCACGTTCCTGAAGGACCGGTTTGGATACGTTTACCTCTCGGACCTTGGTGGAATCGATCGATTTACCGAGGAGCAGCGGTTCGAGGTTCTTTACAATCTCATCGCGATGGAACGCGGAAAGAGGATCCGCCTGAAGGTCAGGCTCGACGAGGAGGATCCCGTGGTTCCGTCAGTTTACGAAGTGTACCCCGCGGCCGGCTGGAACGAGCGTGAGTGCTGGGACATGTTCGGGATCCGTTTCGACGGCCACCCCGACCTCCGGCGCATGTTCATGCCTGAGGATTTCGAGCATTTTCCGCTCCGAAAGGAGTTTCCGTCACTCGGCATTCCCGGCTCGCTTCCGCTTCCGTCCCAAACCGATGACGGCGAGATCGTCGAGGATCCGTACCCCGCTGCCCACGGATCGAAGCCCTTGCGCAGAACTCCCTTCCCGGAATAGTCGCACATGGAAGTAAGGACTGATCAAAACGAGGTCTTTTCGTTCTGGCCAATACACAATGAGCGGCTGTTCGCGCGGCTGGAGTCGAAGCACCTTCACGTCGAGCCGAGCACCGATCCGCTCGAGGCGGAAATGTCGCTCAACCTGGGTCCGCAGCACCCCGCCACGCACGGCGTGCTTCGCTGCGCCCTCAAGCTCGACGGCGAGAACATCAAGTCGTGCGTTATCGACATTGGCTACCTCCATCGAGGTATCGAAAAGCTCGCCGAGAACAAGACTTACCAGGAGTTCATGCCCTATACGGACCGCATGGACTACCTCGCGCCTTACTCGAACAATGTGGCATTCTGCCTCGCGGTCGAGAAGCTGGCCGGCATCGAGGTGCCCTTGCGCGCCCAGTATATCCGAACGCTCATGTCGGAACTGTCGCGCATCTCCTCGCACCTGCTTTGGATGGGCACGATGGTCATGGATTCCGGCGCGCTCTCCGTCTTTCTCTGGACGTTCAAGTACCGCGAGTTGCTCTACTCGATTTTCGACGAGGTGGCCGGCGCCCGATTCACCGTCTCGCACTCACGAATCGGCGGCATCGCCGGCGACCTTTCGCAGCGCGGCGTCGACATGATTGAAGATTTTCTGCCCAAGTTCACTGAGGAGTTGGACGAGTGGATGCCGTTTCTCAACCGGAACCGCATCTGGGTCGACAGGAACCGGGGCGTCGGTGTGATCACGAAGGAGGAGGCTCTCGCGATTGGCATGACGGGTCCGAACCTTCGGGCATCCGGCGTGAAGTTCGACATTCGTCGCTTCGAACCGTACATGGTGTATGACAGACTCGACTTCGACATCCCGACACGGGAGGAAGGGGATTCGTTCGCCCGATATCTCGTGCGCCAGGACGAAATGAAGGAGAGCGTGCGCATCGTCAGGCAATGCTTGGACACTCTCGCGACACTCCAAGGTCCGATCCGAGTGGACAATGCGAAGCATGCCTACCCATCCAAGAACGAGGTTTATTACTCGATGGAGGGCATGATTCACGACTTCGTCATGACCGACACCGGCGTGTGCCCTCCGAAGGGCGCTGAAGTATACCATGCCACCGAAGCACCGAAGGGAGAGCTCGGCTTCTTTCTAATTTCCGACGGGACGGGAAGCCCCTGGCGCATGCACATCAACTCACCCAGCTTCACAAACCTCCAGGCGCTCGAGAACATGCTCGAGGGATGCATGATCGCCGACACAGTCATCATCATCGGGTCGCTCGACCCGGTCATGGGAGAGGCCGACAAATGAGCGGATCCAAAACCGTCCACCTGCCGCAGGAACCCGAAACGACTATCCCGGAGACGGACCTCGTCTTCTCCGCCAACGAGCTCGAGCAGATCGAGAAATACAAGGCCATGTATCCCACGCCGCAAGGCGCGGTCATGCGTGTGCTCTGGATGGCGCAGGAGAAGTTCGGCTACCTGCCTCCGGAAGTAATCAGGCTCGTCGCAGAGACGCTCGGGCTGCCGTACGCCCTGGTATACGGCGTATCGACGTTCTACACGCAGTACTACAAGGCGCGGGTCGGGAAGTACGTGCTGGATGTTTGCACCTGCTTCGCCTGCCAGGTGGTCGGCGGATGTGACGTGTTCTCGCACCTTTGCGATCGCCTCGGAATCGAAGACGGCGGGACGAGCGAAGACCGTCTGATCACGCTCCGGCAGGCTGAGTGCCTCGGCGCGTGCGGCTCGGGGCCGATGCTACAGGTTGCGAACGGACCCTACGTGCACAACCTCACCCCCGAACGCGCAGATGATCTTATTGCCGACCTCAAAAGAGGAAAACTGCCCGAGTTTGTCTCAATGACCCTGCCGCAGGACGAGGACGAGATGGGCGGCAATCGTCGCACAGACGTCGACAATGTCGACACGTACGAGACGCAACCCGTTGCCGAGCGACTCTCCTGTTAAAACCCATGGAACCTGAAGCGAAGTACGAGAGCAAGGCCGGCGACTGGCGGAATTACAAGCGCGTGCTCCTGCCGCCCGTGAAGGACCTGCAGAAGCTCGACGTGTATCGGGCGAACGGCGGGTACGAAGCCCTACGATCCGTCCTTATCGACGAGAAGTGGGATCCGAAAAGCGTCACAGAGGAAGTGAAAGCATCGGGACTCAAAGGACGCGGCGGCGCCAGCTTCCCGACCGGATTGAAGTGGAGTTTCATGCCGCCGGTCAAACCGGGCGCTCCGCGCTTTCTGTGCTGCAACGGCGACGAGAGCGAGCCCGGGACGTACAAGGATCGGCAACTGCTGGAGTACAATCCTCACCTGGTTTTCGAAGGCATTCTCATCGCGAATTATGCAATGAGCATCGACGTCTGTTATCTCTACGTCAGGGGTGAGTACGCGGATTGGATCACGCACATCGAAAAGGCGCTGGCCGACGCCTACGCGGCCGGGCTCCTCGGAAAGAACATTCTCGGGACGGACTTCTCGACAGAGATCGTCATTCACAAGGGGGCGGGCGCTTACATCTGCGGCGAGGAAACGAGCCTCATGGAGTCGCTTGAAGGGAAGCGTGCATACCCCCGCATCAAGCCCCCGTTTCCGGCGCAGCGGGGCCTCTGGGGCCATCCGACGACGATCAACAACGTCGAAACGCTGGCCTGCGTACCGCTTATCATCTCCAACGGATCGGACTGGTACGCGGCGATCGGCGCAAAGAATCACACCGGCCCGATGCTCTACGGGCTTGCCGGACACATCAATCGACCCGGTATCTTCGAATATCCGTCAGGCATGCTCATTTCCGACCTGATTTACGAAGTAGGTGGTGGGATGCGCGGAGGCAAGAAGCTCAAGGCGGTGGTACCGGGGGGATCGTCGGTCCCGCCCATGCGAGCCGATCAGATCGAAGGCGTCACGATGGATGGAGACAGCCTCCGCCAGGCAGGCAGCATGCTCGGAACGGCAGGGATGCTGGTGCTCGACGAATATACCGACATGGTGACGTTCCTGCGCCGTATCACGCATTTCTATGCGCACGAGAGCTGCGGCCAGTGCACGCCGTGTAGAGAGGGAACCGGGTGGCTGGTGGACATCGTGACGCGAATCGACGAGGGAGGCGGCAATCTTCGCGACCTCGATCTGCTGATCGATCTTTGCGACGGGATGGAGGGACGAACGGTGTGCGCTCTGGCCGATGCCGCCGCATGGCCCGTGCGCTGGACTGTGACGCGTTTTCGTGAGGAGTTCGAGGCGAAGTGCCGAGACTCCGTTTTTGCCATAGCCTGAACAGCAATCGAGAAATTCTGATGCCGACGGTCTACATCGACAACGAACCTTTCGAGTTCGAACCGGGCGCGAAGGTACTCCAGTTCTGCCTGGACATGGGGTTGGTGCTGCCGCATTTCTGCTATCATCCGGCCATGTCGATCCCGGCCAATTGCAGACAGTGTCTCGTGAAGGCCGGCATGCCCGCCAAAAATCGAGAGACCGGTCAAGTCGAGACAGACGACAACGGCGATCCGATAATCAACTTTTTCCCGAAACTCCAGACGAGCTGCTCGCTCGATCTCGCGGACGGGATGGTCGTGCTGACTCAGCGTACGAGCGAAGAGGTGGCGGGCGCGCAGGAAGACAACCTGGAGTTCCTCCTGATCAATCATCCGCTCGACTGTCCGATCTGTGATCAGGCCGGGCATTGTCCCTTGCAGAATCAGGCGTACAAGTTCGGTCCGGAGGGATCGCGCTTCGAGTTCGAGAAGGTTCACAAGCCGAAGCGAGTGCAGCTCGGGCCGCGGGTGACGCTTGACGCCGAGCGTTGCATTAATTGCACGCGCTGCACGCGATTCACGGAAGAGATCTCCGGTTCGAACCAGCTCACCATCATCAATAGAGGAGTCACGAACTTCCCGACGACTCCTCCCGGCACGACGTTCGACGAGCCTTATTCGATGAACGTAATCGATATCTGCCCGGTGGGGGCCCTCACCTCGACTGACTTTCGGTTCAAGGCGCGCGTTTGGGAGACGAGTCAGACAGCGTCGATCTCCGTGCACTCCAGCAAGGGAGTCAACGTCGACTATTGGGTTCGCGACAATCTGATCGTGCAGATCGTGCCTCGACAGAATCAGGCGGTCAATAAGTACTGGATGGCCGACGAAGACCGTCTCGACTACAGGCGCTTCAACGACGACAGGCCGCAAAACGGGCCGGAGGTGCGGTCCGGCGACGGATCTTTGGTCCCGGCTGAATGGACGGACGCGATCGAGGCAGTTGCAGCCCTCCTCTCGGAAACAGGAAAGGGCAAGTTGCTTTTTCTGGGTTCGGCACACGCGACGGTGGAGGATAATTACCTCCTGATGCGCCTGGCCGAGCTGACCGGAAATGCCGCACCCGTGTTTCTGTCGCACGTGGTAGAGGGTTCTGGTGACGGGCAGCTGGTCACCGACGACAAAGCGCCGAACGCTGCGGGTTGTCGTGCCCTTGGAATGGCCGAGGTAAGTCCTGCCGAGCTGAAATCCCATGTTGCGAAGGCCGACGTCGTGTATGTCCTCGAGGACGACCCTGTGGCCGCGGGAGCGATATCGACGGACGATCTTGCAGGAAAGGCGGTCGTGCTGCACTACCATCGCACGACGAACCACTTGCTCACTCATGCCAGGGTGGCGCTTCCGGCCGCGATGGCGGTGGAGACGGTGGGCACGATGGTCAACGTTGACGGCATCGCGCAACGGCTGCGGCCTGCCAAGGCAATCCGGTCGGTTAACAGGTCGCTCGTAATGGAAATGGGTACGAGTCGTCCCGACCGTCACGGCACGCCCTTCGATCGCTGGTACAACGAGTCACACAAGATCGACTGTCGGCCCTCGTGGGATCTGCTCCAGGAAATCGCTGAGAAGGCCGGGCTCGACCTGCGATTCAAGAGCCCCTCGGCGATTATGAATGACATTGCCGGGAAGGTGGCGGCCTTCGATTCGGTCACCTACGACACCATGGGATTCGGGGGAGCGAGACTCACCACCGACGTTTCAACAGGCGCCTCTTAAGGCCTCGCAATATGGATATACCTCTCTGGGCGACGGCGCTGATCGCATTCGGGCTCGTAAACATGTGCCTCATTGCGGCGTCGGCGCTCGTGTACGCTGAGCGGCGGGTTGCGGCGTTCATCCAGGAGCGCGTCGGCCCGAACCGGGTAGGTCCGATGGGCCTCCTGCAGCCTTTTGCCGACGTCCTGAAGCTGTTCTTCAAAGAGGACATCCGGCCGTCGCAGGCCAATCCGTTCATCCACTCGCTCGCGCCGTATTTGATGGTGACGATCGCGATGACGACGATTTCCGTCATCCCGCTCGCCCGCGGCGTAGTCATAGCCGATGTAGGTGTCGGTATTCTGGTGATCCTGGCGCTGACGTCTCTGTCGGTCTACGGCGTCACGCTCGCCGGATGGTCGTCGAACAGCAAGTATGCGCTGCTGGGCGGGTTGAGGTCGTCGGCTCAGATGATCTCGTACGAGCTTTCGATGGGCGCTGCCGTGGTCTCGGTAATCGTGATGACGGGGTCGCTGAACCTGAGTGATATCGTCGAGGCCCAAGGCAACTGGCTCGGACTCGGATGGAACATGTTCAAGAACCCGCTCGGCTTCATCATCTTTGTCGTTACGGCTTTTGCGGAAACCAACCGGGCGCCGTTTGACCTGCCGGAAGCGGAGCAGGAGCTAGTCGGAGGATACCACACCGAGTACTCCGGCATGAAGTTCGGGATGTTCTTCCTTGCCGAGTACGTGAACATGTTCATCGCGAGCTTCGTGATCGTGACGCTTTTCCTCGGCGGGTACATCATCCCGTTCGAGCCGCTGCTTATCTCGGCGTTCCCGTCGCTGGACGGAAGCATCGTGCTGGGTGTGCTACAGCATTTGACCCTGCTCGCGAAGGTCGCGGCCGTCGCGTTCTTCTTCATCTGGGTCCGCTGGACGTTCCCCCGGTTCAAGTACAACCAGCTCATGACGCTCGGTTGGAAGTACCTCCTGCCACTCTCGCTGATCAATATTCTGCTGGTGGCGATCGTGGTGCTGGGGTTGTCGTATTTGTAGCGCCCCTGTCATCCCGAACGAAGAGAGGGACCCCTCCTCTTGAGGTATCGTCATTTTTTTCTTGCGCACTCTCTTTCTCCAATAGTCGAGTCCGCGTGCTGTTCGACTGCCAAGAGCCCATGAAGTGGCACTTCTCAAGCCTTGACAGGAGGAGACAGGCTTACCATTCGGTGCTTCTTGTATACTGAGAATAGTTGTCGCATATTGTTCGTTATAAGGCAATTTTGCGCCTCATTGAGATTGTCAGATCGAACAAGGTTTCCCTTCTGTCCACTCGTCCGCCTTTGAACGAGGTCTAAGCCAAAAAGAACCGAGGTCGCGTCCCAATGTCTCGTCATGTGCTGTCCGCGTTCATTCTGCTCCCCGCGATTGTCGCCCTGCCGTCGATCGTGCATGCTCAAACCGAGGAGTCTTTCAACATCACCGTTCGCAACAGTTTCTCCGAGGAGGCGCTTGAAGGAGTTGTTGTCAAGCTGCTGCAGGACGGCCTGACGCTTGGTGAGACAACAACAGACCAGCAAGGTCGTGCTCAATTCTCGGTGACGGTTGTCGGAACGGATTCTGAGGTTCCGCAGTCTGGTTACACGCTGGGTGCTCCGTTCCCGAACCCATCGAACGGTCGTGTCAGCATTCCACTCGTTGCTGAGCGGCCGGGACTTCTGACGGCCACATTGTACGACGCTCTTGGTAGGGCAGTGACTTCACTCGACCGTAGTGTGGGTGCTGGAACGTCGACATTCGAGGCGGACCTGGCGGGGTTGCCGCCCGGCTCCTATTTCTTGACCGTTCGTTACGACGGACTCGCGATCGGCTCGGCCCAACTGTTTTTGATCGAATCCGGCCGAGGCGTCGCTTCTCTTTGGTTGTCAGAACGGGGATTGGAGGCGCCGACGGCCGTCGTCTCCAAGTCCGATGGAGCTTCGAACGAATATCAGGTCCGTTTTGCGAAGGCCGGGTACGTTGACCAGGAACGAACGGTCACCCTTCCGGACGACCTGACGCTGGACGCTTGGCTGCACGTTGACCCTTCGACGGTCACGCAGGTCGGACTCGCCGTTTTCGAAACAGGACACCCGAACATCCCGGGCATCGCCGCGCATGAAGACGGTACCGTAATGATTGCGGTAAGTGAGAGTATCCTGGGAAGACTTACGAGCGCCATCCTCGTGCGACATGACTCCGTTATGGTCGTTTTTTTTGATGAGAATGGGTTACCTGAGCGGGCCTATGTGGATGAAACGATCGTCCTGTTCGAGAACTACCGGGACAATCTCGTCGACCTGGCCATCATCCCGCCCAACGGCGGGTCTGTTCTGGTTCGTGCCGTGGACATCGGCGATTTCATAAATGGTGTTGCGTCGGGCAAACTTCAAGCCGCTGCGGAGTGGCTTCGAGCGTTAAGCGTCGGCTTGAGCATCGCAACTTGCGGGACTGCAATTGCCGCCTCAAGGGCATCTGCCGGCATTGCAGTACCACTCGCTGCGTCAGCGTGCGGATCATTAGCTCTGAAAGTCGTCGCGATCGTTGCTGAGCACTCCGATAACGAAGCGATCCGGTTGAGTGGGGCTGCGATTGGGACGGTTGGCAGTCTCCTTGGTTGTGCCCACGGTAGTCTTACTGACTGCGAATCAGGAGCCCTTGATATTGCCGTAACCATCATTGAACTGGAAGAAGATGTACGAGAAGAGCGTGCCGACGAAATTGAGGCTGCCACGGCACAGCTTCTGCAACCGGGCGGCGACACCATCACCAACACCATCGGCATGCATTTCACCCGCATCCCCGCCGGCGCATTCGAGATGGGCTCGACTAATGGTGGCTCCGATGAGCGCCCTGTTCACAGCGTGACGATCTCTCGCGATTTCTACATCGGAACCTACGAGGTCACGCAAGGCCAGTGGCAGGCGGTAACGGGCTCGAACCCGAGTCACTTCGGTTCATGCGGCGCCGATTGCCCGGTGGAGACGGTCACTTGGTTCGACGTCATCGGTTTTGCGAACGCACTGTCGTCTGCAGAGGGTATGTCACCGTGCTATGACTCCTCCGGTAACGTGATCGGTGGAGCGGGAGGCGACGTGTACATGTGCACGGGTTACCGCCTGCCGACGGAGGCCGAGTGGGAGTATGCGGTGCGTGCGGGAACGACGACCGAATATTCGTTTGGAGATGACGCCGGGCAGCTAGGGCAATTCGGTTGGTATCGTGAAAATTCAAGCTCCACAACCCATCCTGTGGGCCAGAAGCAGCCGAATCCTTGGGGACTGTATGATGTTCATGGGAACGTCTGGGAGTGGGTTCATGACTGGTATTCTTCGTCCTACTATGGTTCGAGTCCCGCTTCCGACCCGTCGGGTCCAAGTACAGGCTCGGTTGGCGTGTTCCGGGGCGGCGGCTGGGGCAATGGCGAGTACCACCAGCGTTCGGCCGTTCGCGGCAGGGACTCCCCGGGCGACGACGACGACGAACTGGGCTTCCGTCTTCTGAGGACGGCTAACTGACACTTTGCACCTTTCACCCTGTAACTCGTTGTCGCGGCGGCTCCGAAGGCGCCGAAGAGCGGCGCAGCGGTGGCGAACGTGCGGCTGAAGCTTCGCCCGCCTTTGCTTACGCAGCGGACTGAGCGGAATGAGCAGAATGAACGCCCCTGTCATGGAGCGTAGCGAGGGACCCCTCCTCTTGAGGTGTCGTCGTTTTCTTTCTCGCGCAAAGCCGCAAGACGCAAAGGCTCCCGTTCTCGCCCCGAACGAACAGGGCCTTGCGAACAGCCACGATGCTGATGAGGCGAGGAAAGGCTCAAGCACGGGGGTTTAGCGTTTATCGTTTAGCGTTTATCGTTTAGCGTTTAGCGGAGCGTTTCTCGTTTCTCTCCCCCGGCACCACCACCACCAGCCACACAATCCCCGTCAACACCTGCAGTCCGGCGAAGACAAGGAACCCCGCCCTCAATCCAACGCCCGCCCACTGCAGCAGCAGGCTCACTGTGAGGATGGAGGCCGTATCGACCAACGTCACCGTGAGCCACTCCGTCGCGAAGACGCGGCCCCGGAAGCGATCGACCGCGCGTTTCTGCAGCATCACGTTTGAAACGACCCAGTTGGCCCCGCTGGAACTGTGGGCGACCGTAACAAGCACCGCCAGAAACAGAATGGACGTCCACGGGGAGACGCCCACCACGATGTAAAAAGCCCCTGAGAAGCAAATGCAGAGCCCCAGAAGGGTCGGCCACAAATCCTCGTCTCGAAACCACCGCCTCGCGAGAATAGGCCCGATGCCCGTTCCGAGACCGCGCGCCGAGAAGAGAATCCCAATCGCCACGGCCGGTGCGGCAGGCATGATCTCGCTTCCCAGAAGGGTGAGCATGAAAACGAGTCCTCCGCCGGAAAGGGCCCATGCCGCCTTGGCCAGGGCGATTCGACCCACGCGGGGGTAGTCTCGCATGTACCGCCACCCCGCGAGTACGTCCTGGTAGGCTTGCTTCACCAGAGATCGACTTGTGTCTACGCGTTCGGTCGTCTGAGGGATTACGGCAAACCAGAGCAGCCCGCCCGAGACGAGGTATGAGAGGCTGTCCAGGACAAAGACCGCGTCCTCTCCGAACAGGTTGGTGGCAAATCCACCGAGCGCCGCGCCGAGCGCGAGTATGGCCGACCAAGTCGACGCCATCAGCGCGTTGGCCGTGACGAGCTCCGACTCGGAGGTGATGTTGGGGATCGAAGCGCCGCGGGCCGGCAAAAACACGGCGCCGATCACGACCTGCAGGGCGGCAAGCACGTACAGAAGGGGAAGATCCTCCACGGTATTAACGAAAAGGAACCCGAGGACGATCACCGCCCGCACGACGTCGGCTCCGATCATGAGCCTCCGCCTGTTGAACCGGTCGGCGATAAGGCCCGCGATCGGAGACGCAAGCCCCATCGGGAGCAATTTCGTGATGAAAACCAGGCCGAGAGCGAACGGGGAGCCGGTCAGGCGCTCAACGATGGCGTAGAGCGCAATTGTGTTGAACCAGTCGCCGAAGAACGAGACCACGTCGCCCGCCCAGAGCAGGCGGAAGTTCCTATTCGAACGGATCAGGTCGAGGTAGCCAACGGGCTTGGACGACCGCGTTCGGTCTGAAGTGTCGATGTTGGCGTGCGAGTCCGTAGCAGTCAGTCAGGGTGTTCTTCCGGACGCATCTGCGGGAACAGGATCACGTCGCGAATTGACGACTGGTTCGTCATCAGCATTGTGAGGCGGTCAATACCGACACCAAGCCCCGCGGTTGGGGGCATGCCGTACTCGAGTGCGCGCAGGTAGTCTTCGTCGACCTGCATCGCCTCTTCGTCACCGGCGGCTCGGAGCCTTGCCTGCTCCTCGAATCGGGCGCGCTGGTCATCCGGGTCGTTGAGCTCGGTGAACGCGTTGCAGATCTCCGTACCGTTACATATCGCCTCGAATCGCTCGACCAGACCCGGTTTCGAGCGGTGTTTCTTGGCCAGGGGGCTGAGCTCGACAGGGTAATCTGTGACAAACGTCGGCTGGATGAGCTTGGACTCGACGAACTCTCCAAACAAAACGTCGATGATCTTGCCTGAGCCCATGGTCGCGTCCACATCAAGGCCAAGATCAATCGTACGTCCAGCCAATTCTTCGCGACTCAAACCGGTGACGTTGATGCCTGTCGCCTCCTCAATCCCGTCGACGAGGCCGATCCGTTTCCAGGGTCGTTTGAACGAAATCAGGTGCTCACCGACCTGCACGTCCGTCGATCCGTGCAGCGCCAACGCAACGTCTTCGATCAAGTCCTCGACGAGGTCCATCATCCACAGATAGTCTTTGTAGGCGACGTAAAGCTCGAGCATCGTGAACTCCGGATTATGGAATCGGCTGAGGCCTTCATTCCGGAAGTCTTTCGATATCTCATAGACCCCGTCGAAACCGCCGACGATCAGTCTTTTGAGGTACAACTCGTCCGCGATTCTCAGGTAGAGGGTGGTGTCGAGCGCGTTGTGGTAGGTCGTGAAGGGTCGCGCCGCTGCCCCGCCGTAAACCGGCTGCAGAACGGGGGTCTCGACCTCCACGTAACCTCGGTCGTCGAGGAACTTCCGGATTCGGGAGACAAGAAGCGCCCGTTTCCGAAAGACGTCGCGGACTTCCGGATTTACGATCAGGTCGACGTATCGCTGGCGATAGCGGAATTCTTTGTCCGTCACTTCGTCGAACACGTGTCCGTCTTTCTCTTTGACGACGGGTATCGGCCGGAGTGCTTTGGAGAGGAGCTCGAGCTTCTCCGCATGCACGGTGACTTCGCCGGTCTGCGTTCGGAACACCTTTCCCTCGACGCCCACGACGTCGCCGATACCGAGGAGTCGCTTGAACACGTCGTTGTAAAACCCCTCCGGCAGATCGTCGCGCCTTACGTAGACCTGGATCGTTCCGCCGGCATCCTGGAGGGTGAAGAAGGATGCCTTGCCCATGATCCGCCTCGTCATGATGCGGCCCGCCAGCGATACGTGCGGGGACTCGCTCCCGCCCGACTCGTGCGTCTCGAACTCGCCGACCGCATCCGGGGCGATGTGGGTAACCGGCCACTCGAATGCATACGGATTCAGACCGCGCTCGACGATTTCGTCGCGCTGTTCCCGGCGCTGCGTTTCCTGATCTGACTGCTGGCGTTCCATGCGCGAAGGCGGCTCGATCTACTGATCTGGTGGAGGATAGGCTTCCAGACGCTTGACATGCATGACGATCTTCTCCATCGGCTGATCGAGGAGCGCTGGATGCACCTGCTCGCCCGATGAGCGCGGCGTCGGGGCCGATCCGATGGCGTCGAGCACGTCCAATCCTTCCACAACTTCTCCAAAGACTGTGTATGAACCGTCGAGATGCGGAGCCCCGCCGTCGCTCATGTAGACGGCGCGGGCGGAATCGGAGAACGAGAACGCGGGATCCGGAATCTGAGTGCGGAGCGACCGTTCAATTTGATCCAACTCCGTCGTGTCGACCGGAACGCCTCCGAGCACGATGTAGAACTGGCTCCCGCTCGACGCCCTGGTGGGATTGACGCTGTCTCCCTGGCGCGCTGCCGCCAGGGCCCCGCGCTTGTGAAAGTGACCGGCTTTCAGCTCGGCCGGCAGCTTGTAGCCCGGGCCGCCGCCGCCGTAATTCATGGGGTCGCCGTTCTTAGAATTCGGGTCCCCGCCCTGGATCATGAAGCCGGCGATGACCCGATGAAAACTCGTGCCGTCGTAGAAACCCTGGTCGACGAGTCGAGCAAAATTATCACGATGTTCGGGGGTTTCGTCGTAAAGGCGGATGACCATCCTACCAAGGCGGGTCGAGATTTCGAAGTAGCTCGCCGTATTCGATGTGTCGCTCATGATCGATTGGTACAAGGTATCGGCGGCGCCCGGCTCCATCGCCGGAACCCCGTCCTGGGCATTGGAGCATCCGCAAAACGCCGCAAGCACAACGATTGCAGCCGCGGCGAGGCCTGAAAGTCTGTTCGTTCGCATAGTCACTATCGATGGGACTCAGTCGGTCGGAGCCTCTTTTTCTCCGAGCGACTCTTCGTCAAAGTAGTTTAGAATTCCGATCTGCAACAACTTCTCTTGATCCTCCACCGACATCTTTGGCAGATCGAAATTCTTTTCCCAGATCCAGAAGCCGTTGCGTTCCATCCCGACGCGCGAGTAGATCCCTACCGTCTCAAATGCGAGATACGAACCTTCCATGATGAGCGACTGCTTGCGCTCCTTGGGAAGCTCGGGCTCGTAACCACGTCCAACGGACTGAATTCCGATCAGAAACAGAAGCGCCTCGATGTCGGGCGTTCGCCGGAACCGATCCGCGACGCGGGCAATAAGCTCATCCCACCGAGCCTTCAGCGCGGCGTCGTCTTCGGCGAGAAGCTCTGAAATCGGGGGTGCGTCCATGGCGGCAGGTGTTTCCATCCGGGTTCGCTCAACACCCTTTGTCGCGGGCATGTTCCACTAACTGGCTCCGGCAGCTTCGAGAATCCGTCGAAGCTCCGTACTCTGGTCATGGGTGATCCGACCGCTCGTCAGGGCGAGATCGATCGTTCCACCCGCGAGCACGCTGAAACGGGGAAGAAGCTCGGGTGCGACCATCCGCAGCGCACGGATCTGCGACTCGAGTGCCTCGGCGTCCCCTCGAACGATCGGCCCGGTCAGCGCGCGCTCGGGATCTATCGACGCCAGGTTCAGCAGCGTGTCGGCGGCCAGCGACTGCGTCAGGAGGCGAGGCAGACTGGCGGAGGCGAGAATGCGCTGAACGTCGGACATGAGCGTTACCAGATAATTCGACGTGATGGAAGCCGCGAGATGATACGCCGGCTTAGCCTCGGTCGTGATTTCGACGGGGTGCGCCCCCAAGTCCAGTGCAACGACGCGGCCCACGGCGACGGCGGCCGGGTCACCCTCGAGGCCGATCGTGAGACCGTCGAAGGTTTTGTCGGATCGTCCCGGCGGATATGAGCCTAGCGGATGGAAACTCATGGTGCGCGCGCCTCGCTCGGCCAGCGGGGAGAGGATAGCAGCCGTCTCCCATCCGGACACGTGCGCGACGACGGCCTCCTCGAACCGGATTCGGGTCTCGACCAATGCGGCGACGACCTGGGCTATCGCGTCCTCTCGTGTGCAAATGAAGAGGAGTTTCGCTTCGTGGGGAATGTCTCCGACCGAATCGGAAGCGATCGGCGTGCCGGTCTCTGCGGCGAGATCGGCGGCCGCGCTGCGGGTCCGGCTGATCAGTGCGAGCAGGCGATACTTCGTGCGGTAGAGTGATCGCGCCAGGCTTGATCCGACCGCACCGAGGCCGATGACGGCCACGCCGAAACCTTCGACGGCGTCGTCGTGGCCGGCGCCTGCGGTTTGCAATCTGCGAGTTCTGTCCATAAAAACGCTCGCTCCCTGGCGCGTCGCGCGGGTCAGCGCCGGTGATCGACGAGCTGGTCGAGGCACTCTACGAGCCGCTGCTGCCGGCCGAGGTCGGAAACGAAGGAGGTAAATCGGTCCTCGTAACCGGGGCGCCACTCCATACTGGCAAGGACGGGTGTTTCGGGGGCGATCTCCGACAGGGTTTCTGCGTTGAGCGATTCGGCGAAGCCCTCGCCGAACCGGCCGTAGCCGTTCAGAATAAAGCCGAGCGGGTTCAATCCCTCCCGCTGCATGGCACGCAGGGTCAGCAGGCAGTGGTTGAGGGTTCCGCGGCTCGTCCGCGCCACGATAATTGAGGGCAGATTCATTGCCTTGAGCAGGTCGACCATGAAATAGTCGGCGCGAATTGGGACCATTGCGCCTCCTCCTTCGACGACGACGAACTTGCCGAGGCCGACGAGCTCCTCGAAGGAGGAGAGCAGCACACCGATGTCGACTGGGCGGTTCTCGACCTGCCCTGCTACGTATGGAGAGGCCAGTGTTTCGTATCGCAGCGGGTTCGACAGCCGTCTCTCGACGCCCGCACCCCCCACCTCGTCGAGGAGCTTCGTAGCGCTCTCGATCGATCCTCCAGTTTCGATGGGCGTCATGAGGGTCGCATCGACGCCGCGTCGCCGGAGCACGCCGACGATCGCGGCTCCGATCATGGTTTTTCCGACGTCTCTGTCGGTTCCAACGAGGAAGACGCCGTTCGTTCGTTCAGGCATGCAGTGCTGTAGGGCTATCGGATGAAACGTCAGGTGATCGCCGGTCGGTCGCGATACTGGAACCAGGTGAGCGTCGATATCCACAGAAACGCAATGAAGAGGCCGGCCGCCTCGTTGAAGACCTCGTCTCTGAAAATCGGATCGGACGTGAGCAGTTTCCAGATCAAGGTGAGGCTTCCGACGAGGCACCCGGCGGCAAATACGGATGCCAGGATGGCGGGGAATTTGTCGATCGCGAACATCACGCACAGCATCGCGGCCGCACCGTATATCGCGATCCAGAGGAGTGGATTAACGTCGTTGTACTGCAGCGCCGCCGCGACGATAAACAGCAGGATCATCCCCGCGTTCACGTGTTTCATTTCGGTGTCGAGTTACTCGTCGGAAAAGGCAGCGTCGAAGGCAACGGAAGACGGCTCGAAGTCGACGTCGCGGACGAACTGACAGGCCTCCTCGGCCCCGTGCTCGCGGTCCATTCCAACGTCCTCCCATTCAATCGAGAGCGGACCTGCGTATCCGGCCCGATTCAGCGCGCGGATGACCTCCTCAAAATCGATCCGCCCTCGGCCGAGCGAGCGAAAATCCCAGAACCGCCGGGCGTCGCCGAAGGAGAGGTGGCCCCCGAAAACGCCGGAGACACGCGGCGTGTCGCTCCACCAGACGTCTTTCATATGAACGTGGAAGATCCGATCGGCGAATCGGTCGATGAAGTCCACATAATCCACTCCCTGATAACCGAGGTGGCTGGGATCGTAATTGAATCCGAACGCAGGATGCCCGCCCAACGCCTCGACGGCCCGTTCGGCGGTCGCCGAATCGAACGCAATCTCCGTGGGATGCACTTCGAGTCCGAATCTGACACCCGATTCCGAGAAGGCGTCCAGGATGGGCGTCCACCGCGCGGCGAAGTCTACGAACCCCTGGTCGATCGACTTGGGATCGACGGGCGGGAACGAGTAAAGGAAGTGCCAGATGGAGCTGCCGGTGAAGCCGTTGACAATCGAGACTCCGAGCCGTTCCGCTGCACGGGCCGTGTCGATCATTTCCTTAGACGCTCTCGTCTGAACGCCCTCAGGAGCGCCGTCGCCCCAAACGTGCGCGGGAAGGATGGACCGATGCCGGTCGTCGATACGGTCGCAAACCGCCTGTCCGACGAGGTGGTTGCTGACCGCATACACATCGAGCCCGTACCGATCCAGAATCTCATGCCGGGAATCACAGTACCCGTCCTCGGCGAGCGCGCGGCGAACATCGAAATGGTCTCCCCAGCACGCCAGTTCGAGCCCGTCGTAGCCCCAGTCTGAGGCCTTTTCAGCGAGTATTTCGAGAGGAAGGTCGGCCCACTGGCCGGTGAACAGGGTTACGGGTCGTGCCATGACGCTTCTTGTTTTCAGCTTCAGTTTATGGTGCCTCGTAAGCGGCGTCAATCCAGGCGCAGGCCTTGCCGCTCTCAATGACCTTGTGGATGAAGTGTACGCCGCGCGCGCCGTCGGAAACGGTAGGGAAGTCGAGATCGAGCGGATCGGGGTGTACCCGAGTCAATTGGCAGGCGATCGACCGCGCCGCGTTCCGATAGACATTGGCGAACGCTTCAATGAAGGCCTCAGGATGACCGGACGGAAGGCGGCTGTTGTGCGCCGCCGCTTCTCCCAAGTATGGGTTGCCGCGCTTGAAGACCTCCTCCGGGCGGTCCTGATAGCGCACGTGGAGGTAGTTTGGATGCTCCTGACGCCACTCGAGTGACGCATCGGTGCCGTAGACGCGGATTCGGAGGTTGTTCTCCTCCCCGACCGAGATCTGAGACGCGTATAGTATGCCGCGCGCACCTCCCTTGTAATGAATCAGCACGTTCGCGTCATCCTCCAGCTTCCTTCCCGGGACAAACGTCGTCGTATCGGCGATGAGCCTGTCGATTTGGAGCCCGGTTATGTAGTGAGCGAGATTCTCCGCGTGTGACCCGATGTCGCCAACGGCTGACGAGACGCCGGCCCGAGCGGGATCCGTTCTCCAGACTGCCTGGCGGAGGCCCTCGGCCTCCAACCTTGTTGCGAGCCATCCCTGCGGATACTCCACGACGATCTTTCGAATGTCGCCGAGCCGGCCCGCGTTTACCAGCGCTCGGGCCTGCTTCACCATGGGGTAGCCTGTGTAATTGTGCGTCAAGGCGAAAACGACGTCGTGTTTCGAAACCAGACGGCAGAGCTTCTCGGCATCCTCCACGGTCGTCGTCATCGGTTTGTCGCACACCACATGAAAGCCGGCCTCGATGAACGTCCTGGCGATCTCGAAATGAGAGTCGTTTGGCGTCACGATCGAAACGAAATCGATCCGATCGCCGGGCGAGCGAGCGGCCTCCTTCTCAGCCATCTCACCGTAGGAATCATACACCCGGGACGGTTCCAGGTGAAGCTCCTTTCCCTGAGCGTGAGAACGCTCCGGGATCGACGAGAACGCGCCCGCCACGAGTTCGATCTCACCATCGAGCGCAGCGGCCTGGCGGTGCACTGCGCCGATGAAGGCGCCGGGGCCGCCGCCGACCATCCCATATCGAATTTTTCTATCCAGCGGCATAACGAGTTTCCATTCTATGTTGTCAGAGCTTCTCGGCGCGGTAGCCACCTGACTTCCTGTCCGAGAGATACAATGCGCCGAAGACAAAGATCAGCACGCACGTGAACGGCACGATGTACCGGAAAGACAGACGGCCGCCGTAATTGTCGGCCGGCCCGAGGATTCCGGCAGCCCTGTCGACGAGCGCAGAGGCCTCTTCCGAACTGCTGAACGAAACCGCAGATCTCGAGTCTACGATCGTTCGAAGCGCATTCGCGGTCTTGATTTCCGGAAGCTCCTCGCTGGATCGATAGGTCGTCAGCACGTCTGATACGATGCCGACAGTCCGATCGATGTCTGCACGCATGGGCCCGACGTCTCCGGCAATCGCGGGATACGTTTCCGACACTTCGGCAAAGAGGGCGACGGTCTGCTCGACGGGGAGCTGTTCGTGCGCGATTCTGTCGGCAATGTGGCCCATCTGCGGGGAGGTGATCAGTCCTACAACGGCCATCCCGACGGCGCCCATCATGCCGAGCCCCAGCGCACCGCTCTTCGGGATGCGCTCGGACACAAATCCCAGCATCGTCGGCCAGAAGTAGCATACTCCGATCGCGAACACGGTCGCCGACAGGAAAGCCATCACGATGGTATCGGCAAAGCTGAGCCAGTACAGTCCGATGGCCGACACGACGGACGATGCGAGGAGGAGGCCTGTCGGCGAGAGTCCGTGCACGATCGGTCCTGCCTTGTAGCGCATGACGGCCATCAGGCCGCTGATCCACACGAGCACGAGGATTCCGGGAATCCCCCCAGCCTCGAGCACGGCCGGGATCCACCGGTTCGGCCCCAACTCCGTGGAAGCCGTAATGGCCATGCACGCGAGCATCAGCAGCATGAGTGGCGTGGTGAACGTGACGCGGAACATTTCACCCATCGAGACGCCCGCGGAGACGCCCTCGGTGGCCGGAAACTCCTCGCGAAGAACGAGATACCCGTACGCGATCGTGGGGATAAGAATCAGGGCGAGCTTGGCCTGCCACGCCGACACGCCCCCTAGATCCATCAGGTACACAGCCACGCCGCCGATGACGATGCCGCCCGGAAACCAGACGTGAAACTGGTTTAATCGTACGGTCTTGTCGTCGGGATACAGCGCCGCGACTAGAGGATTGCAGGCGGCCTCAACGAGCCCGTTACCCAGGGCGACGATGAGCGCTCCGGTGAACAGCATCCAGAACCCGTTCGAAACGATCAGTACGGCCGTCCCCAGGAGATGGCCCACGAATGCCAGGCGGAGGAGGAACCGCATGCCGAGGCTGTCGCAGAGCGGTGAGAAGACAAGCATGGACACGGCGAAACCCCATAGGGCCGCGCCCCCGATCCAGCCAACCTGTTCGTTCGTCAGGACGAACGCGCTCTTCAGCGGCGCCATGACTGCCCCAACGGTGGCGAAAGCGACGGAAGTGGCTACCAGCGCGAGACAGCTGCCAACGAACAGGCGATAGCGCTTGATTGACGGGGTGGACGTCATTTCGGGATCGGCCATATGACTTTAGGGCTTAGTGCAGGGTGCA
>DATKEJ010000510.1:0-11566 GCA_035512315.1 Rhodothermales bacterium
GAGCGAACGCGTCGTCTCCTTCGATGGCCCAAAGGCGATAGGGCTCCGCCACGGTCAGAAGCGCATCGTGATAGCCGAGACGCGCCTCGAGCTGGAGGGCATCGGCCCCACCCGGCGTCCCCGGCACAATACGGTCCACAAGGGTATTGCAGAATGTGTTCGCTTCTGCAACCCAGGAGGCAAAGGCCCGGCCAAGTCCCCAGCGCGACGCAAGATCGAGAACGATGTCCCTCAGCGTGTCGCCGTTGCGCTCGACCAGTTCGCACGGCAGAACGACGAGGCCGCGGAGTGGGTCGAAATCGAACGCGCGTGCCCGCTCGAAGAGGGCGGCAGTCAGCTTCCCCGGAAAGGAGCGCGGGGGATTCAGATCGATCCGGTCTTCCTCGTCGAGAACGATACCCACCTCGGTCGTGTTCGACACGACGAGCTCGAGATTCGGGTCGCGGGCGACCGAAAGAACCTGAGGCCATTGGTCGCGGGCGGAAAGGGCGCGGCTGATCACATGGATCAACTCCGGTTCGTCGACAGTGCGGCCGGACTCTTTTCCGCGAACGAGCAGCGTGTAAAGACCGTCCTGTGCCGCCAGCTCGCCTATCCTCCCGCTCCCTGTGCTCCCGACGACAACGACCCCACCCTTGAGCCTCCCCTGGCGGACGGCCTCCTGGATGAAGTACTCAGCAAACCCTCTGAGAAATCCGCCGGTCCCGAACTGAAGAGTGCTCTCCAAAGGCCGGCGGTCGACGCGGGATCGCAACTCCGCGCCGCCAAGAGCGGTCATGTTAAGTTGCCTCGTCAAGATCATTTTGTTTGGCGGCTGTCCCGAGGTCCCCAGCTCATCCGGCGGTCGCACCCACCGGTCCTGAGTTCCGGCCGGAGAGGTCGAACGTCTCGGGGGTGACAATGTCCGTCTCCAGGACGATATGCTCCTCCGGGATGGGAACCTCGCTCTCGATTTCCTTGAGTAGAAGTTTGAGTGCGCTTCTGCCAATTGAGCGGGTGGGCTGGCGGACGCAGATATGCGGGTAGGTGTAAAACTCGTTCAGGCCGCCTTCTCCAAACGCAGCGATTCTGACCCTGTCGAGAAGTTCGGGAGCACGCATCCGCATCGCACCCCGGATCCCCAGTCCCACCGGAAACGTCACCGAGAACACGGCGTCCGGTATTCGGCCCGATTCAATGATTCGAACGAAAGCATCGTAACCGTGCCATTCGTCAAATCCGCCCTCGACCAGCCAGTCGTCGGGTACATCGATACCATGTCTCCGGCACGCCTCCTCGAATCCTGCCCGTCGCGCGCGTCCGATCTCGACATCGCCCGTGCCGGCAACATGTGCAATCCGCCGGCAGCCCAGACCGACCAGATAGTCGACGGCTTTCTGGGCGCCCGCGTGGTCGTCGACGGACACGCTGCTGAAACCGAGCCCGTGGATCTGCCGATCGAAAAACACGAGCGGCACTCTCATGTCACGGACATGACGGTACGTCTCCAGGTTCGGCGGCTCTTTTGACACCGACACCAGGAGCCCATCCACCCGCATTGCCAGGAGCCGATCGATATGCTGACTCTCGAGGGCCGACGTTTCATTCGAAACGGCCAGAACGATACCGTATCCCGCCTTTGTGGCCTCCTCCTGGATCGCATCGATGACGGACGAGAAGAATGTATGGGCGATCTTCGGCACAACGACGCCCAGAGTATTCGATCGCTGGGATGAAAGCGAGCGTGCCAGCAGATTGGGAGTGTATCCCATCTCTGCGGCGGTCTTCTTTACGAGAGCGCGCGTTTCGCGCGATATGTCCGGGTGATCACGAAGCGCCTTGGACACACTGACCTTCGTGATGTTCAGCCGGTTGGCTATGTCGACGAGTCGAACGCGTTTCATTGACGGGGGGTCCGAGGAGATCGGGTGCGATTTCCGGCCATGTCAGAATCCAAAAAGACGGGGTAGCCAGAGACTAAGTTCAGGTACGTACGTCACGATCATGAGCGATACTATCATCGCCGCGAACAGAGGAAGCAGAGGCCGAATCACCCTCGTGATTGGGATTCCGGCCAGCGCGCAGCCGACGAACAGCACGCTGCCCACTGGCGGAGTGCACAAGCCGACGCAGAGATTGACGACCATCATGATCCCGAAGTGTACGGGATCCATTCCGAGGTCCTGCACGATCGGAAGGAAGATTGGAGTGAAAATCAGTACGGCCGGCGTCATGTCCATGAACGTTCCCACCGCCAGAAGAAGCACGTTGATGATCAGGAGTATGACGATGGGATTCTCAGCCAAGCCGATGAGCCCCGCAGAGACGTTCTGAGGGATGTTCTCGAGCGCCATCACCCAGGACAGGCCCATCGAGGTCGCAATGAGCAGCATCACGATCGCGGTCGTCTTCGACGTTTCAAGAAGAATGTCGGGCAGGTCGGAGATGTTTATTTCCCGATAGAAAAGGGCGAGTACAAGCGCGTAGGCGACCGCAACGGCGGATGCTTCCGTCGCAGTAAAGTACCCGGCCACTATCCCCCCGATCACGACGAGCAGCATGAAAAGACTCGGTAAGGCGTCGACGAAGTTTCGGACGATTTCAGCGGGCCGCAGCCGTTTCTCTCTCGGGTACTTCTTACGCACGGCAATGAAACCCGAGACAACCATCAACGAGAGTCCCATGAGCATCCCGGGGAGATAGCCGGCGAGAAACAGCGCCGCGATCGACACGCCGCCCGAAGCCAGTGAGTAAACGATCAGAATGTTCGACGGCGGAATGACGAGACCCGTCGTGGCAGACGTAATGTTGACCGCAGCGCCAAAACCGCGATCGTATCCCGCCTCGTCCATCCGGGGAATCATGACGCCGCCGACCGCGGAGGCTGCAGCCACTGATGATCCGGAAATCGAGCCGAAAAGCATGGCCGCCATGATGTTGACGTGGGCCAGTCCGCCGGGTAGAACCCCAACCATGGACTTGGCGAGATCGATGAGTCGTCTCGCGATCCCCCCTCGGTTCATGAGCTGGCCCGCCAGGATGAAAAACGGAATGGCGAGAATGGCGAAGCTGTCGAGCCCCGTCGCCATCCTCTGTGCTACGGTTGTGACCGCCGGCATGAAATCCATGCTGACGAGAAGAGTCACCACGCCGGAGATGCCGATGGCGAATGCGATCGGGACACCCATTGCCAGGGTGACGATGAAACAGACGACGAGTATTAAGACTTCTACGATTGCCAAGATTCGACTCCCCCCTTATGCTCCGTCGTTTGGTTCAGCGGCTTGGCCGGGCGGCGTCGCAACCGCCCTCTCGTCCGCGATCATGCAGGCGGCGTAAAACACGATCAGCACTCCGCTCAGCGGAAGAGCGCTGTAAACGTAACCGAGCGGTATTCCCAGTGCTGCGGAGACCTGGTCGAAACGAAGGGTCAGCCAGACGAGCCTCATTCCACCTACAACCATCACGGCGAACGAGAACGCGGCCACGGCGATCTGGATCACTATGTTCAGCGCGCGCTGCTTTCGACCCGAAAGGGCTGTCGGCAGGATGTCGATTGCGAGATGAAGTTTTTGGCCGACGCCGTAGGCCGCCCCAAGAAGTCCGATCCAGATCAGCAGGTACCGTGCGAGTTCCTCCGTGTAGGAGCTCGGATCCTTCAATACCCAGCGGGTGAACACCTGCCAGAGGACATTCAGTACGGCTGCGCCCATCAGCACGACGAGCAGCCACCCGAGGCTCCGGTCTATGGCTTGTCGCAGTTTATTCACTCACCCGCAGGATTAGGTGCATCTGACACCGTTACGGGCAGTTCATCGGGCGCAGGGGGATTCGAGTCCTTCGCAGCCCTGATTCGCTCCACGTAACCGCTTATGACGGGTTCCGACCGAAATTCCTCGTACAGTGGCTGCACGGTGGCCACGAAAGGCTCTTTTTCGGGCCGGGTGATCTGGACGCCGGCCGCTTCGACGGCTTTCAGGGCTTCGTCGACAGCCTCCTTCCAGAGCTGCCTCTGAAATACTGCCGATTCGCTCGCGGCCGCCTTCAGCCACGCTCTTTGCTGGTCCGTCAACTCGTCCCAGACGATCGTGCTGATCAGTAGCACATCCGGAACGGCAGTGTGCTCGTCGAGCGCGTAGTACTTGCAGACCTCATAGTGGCGAGATGTGTGGAATGAGGGCGGATTGTTCTCGGCTCCGTCGACGATCCCCTGCTGAAGCGCGGTGTAGAGCTCTCCCCATGCAATCGGGGTGGCCGATCCGCCCAGGGCTCTCACCATTCGGATCGCCACCGGGCTCTCTTGCGTCCGGATCTTCAGGCCGCTGAGATCCCCCGGTGACAGAATGGGACGATCTTTCGTGTAGAAGCTCCGCGTTCCTGCGTCGTAGTAGGTCAAACCGCGCACGTTGAAGTCGACGGCGCTTCGAAGAATATCCTCTCCGATCGGGCCATCAAGCACGTTGAATCGATGCTCCTCGTCGAGAAACAGGTAGGGCAAGCCGAAGACCTGGTAGTCCGGCGCAAATCCCTCGAGCACGCTCGACGAGACCTTCGTCATCCCCATTGAGCCAATCTGGAGGAGCTCGACCGACTCCCGCTCAGTGCCGAGTTGCTGGCTCGGGTAGATAGTGATCTGCATCGTGCCGCCTGACTTTTCCGCGAGCCGTTCAGCCATGAATTCCATTGCGACATGGACGGGATGCGTTCGATCGAGACCATGACCGAGTTTTATCCTTGTGACTTGGTCGGCCGGTCGACACGATCCGATCGCCGCCAGGCAAAGCAGGGAGATCACCCGCGGTGCCATGCCCGAGACGCGCGTCAGGTTGCCCCTCAGAGTGTAACCCCTTCTTTCCATATGGCAATTTCTCGATAATCATTCAATTCGTTCAGGGCCGGCTCAAGACCGGAAGCAGTATGAACGATCTTCTCGAAAAGTTGATCTGCAAGTTCGGCCATCGACTGAGATCCATCCAACAGTGCGCCTGCGTTAAAGTCAATCCAATGCGGTTTTCGCTCGAAAATGGCCGAATTGGACGAGATCTTAAGCGTGGGAACGGGAAACCCGAGCGGCGTTCCTCGACCTGTCGTAAACAGTACGACGGTTGCACCGGCGGCGACCTCAGCCGTTACCGACACGCCGTCGTTTCCGGGAGCGTAAATGAGTCCGAGTCCTTTCTCAAACGTCGCGGCGCCGTAATCGAGAACGTGGGTTATCGGGGAGCGTCCCCCCTTCTGCACGGCGCCAAGCGACTTCTCTTCCAGAGTCGTGATGCCGCCGTCCATGTTCCCCGGCGACGGATTCTCGTATATCGTTTGGCCGTGCCCGATGAAGTATTCCTTGAATCGGTTGATCAACGTTACGACCTGTTCGAAAACGCTCCTGTCGACGGCACGGTTCATGAGGAGGTGCTCTGCACCGAACATTTCGGGGACCTCCGTCAGAAGGGCCGTGCCTCCATATCCGATGACGAGATCCGCAACTGCGCCGACCAGCGGATTCGCGGAAATGCCGGAGAAGCCGTCGGATCCACCGCACTTCAGCCCGAGCACGAGATCGGAAGCAGGACAAGCCTCCCGCCGATCGGCAGCTGCGTTCTCGACGAGCTCTTTGACGGCGGCAATCCCCTCCTCGACCTCATCATCGACGAGTTGTGACTCGAGGAATCTTATCCGGCTGCGATCGACTTCCCCGGCAGCCTCCAAGAGGTCGTCCAACCGATTGTTCTCGCATCCCAACCCCAGCACGAGCACGCCTCCGGCGTTAGGGTGGCGGATGAGCCCGGCCAGCACGCGCTGGGTGTTCTTGAGGTCGTCCCCCAATTGACTGCAGCCGTAGGGGTGAATGAAGGCATGGACGCCGTCGACTGCCCCGGTGAATCGATCGTTGCAGGTCCTTGCAATGCGCTCCGCGGCGCGATTGACGCAGCCGACCGTGTTGATCACCCAGATCTCGTTCCGCGTGCCGACCTTGCCGTTTGACCTTCGATATCCAAGGAAACTTGGACCGGCGCCGGCGACGATTCGCGTGTCGGATGAATCGGGTCGGAACTTGTACTCCAGGATTTCTCCAAGTTGAGTCGCCAGGTTGTGGGTGTGGACCCACGCGCCTGCGGGAATCCGTTTCGTCGTCCGGCCGATTGGATGACCGTACTTGGTGACCTCCTGACCGGGCGCCAGCTCGACGAGTGCAACCTTGTGGCCGAATGGTATCGCATCATGCGTGACGAGACCGTCGGGCCGGCCGAGGGCCACTCCCGCCGGGATGTCCTCCAACGCGACCGCCACGTTGTCGGAGGCTTGGATCTGAAGCGTACGCGCCAAAACTTAAGTTATCGGTTGCGTTACCGGTAAAGTGAAACGTACGATACAGGATGGGGAGATTCAATAGGTCTGGGGTCCGAAGTCAGAAGTCAGAAGTCCGACTCGCAACTGAGATCCGTCTCCATGCGCTGAATGTCGTATCCGTCAATGAGGAGACAATCGCCGGCCAGTCCCACAGTACCTTACGGAAGGGTCGGACGTCTGACTTCGGACTTCGGACCTTAGGCAGCTTCAGAGTCAGGCTGCGCCCGCTCGAACGTTACCCCGACGAGCTTCGAGACACCCTGCTGTTCCATGGTGATGCCATACATCCGGTCGGCCGCCTCCATCGTGAGCTTGTTATGCGTCACGACGATGAATTGCGTCGTAGACGAGAATTCACGGAGGAGGTTCATGAAGCGCTCGACGTTCGCATCGTCGAGCGGGGCATCGATCTCGTCCAGGATGCAAAATGGGCTGGGCTTGACAAGGTAGATGCCGAACAGCAGTGCAGTGGCTGTCAGCGCCTTCTCGCCTCCTGAAAGCTGCGAGATGATCACGTTTCTCTTGCCGCGCGGCCGAGCGATGATGTCGATAGGCGCTTCGAGCGGATCGCCATCCTCCGGGATCGAGAGTTGCGCGCTCGCACCTTCGCCGAACAGCTGCTCGAACAACATCGCAAAGTTCGTCTGAATTCTTTCGAACGTCTCGATGAATCTGGCAGAGGCCGTGGCGTTGATCTCATGAATCGTGTCGACCAGCGTCTTTTCGGCCTTTTCGAGGTCTTCCCGCTGCGCAGTGAGAAAGTCGAGACGCTCCTTTTCCTCCTCGTAAGTCTCCAGCGCGAGCTCGTTGACGGCCCCCATCGCGCGAAGGCGATCCCGAAGCTCCTGCGCCGCCTGGCGGGCGCCTGCAACGTCGAAGTCCGTCTCCGAACTGCTCTCGACGTCTTCCAGCTCGCATTCGAAGTCCATTCGGATGCGTTCGACGAGATCTTCCAGTCTGGTCTTGACCTCTGCGAGGCGAGTCGTTCTGGATCCTTCGTCCTGCATCGCCGCTTCGCGCAGACGGCGCACTTCGCGCAGGACCACGTCCTGGTCTGATATCTCGCTCTTCAGCTCGTTCACGGCCGTCTCCGCCTCCCTGACGGCCTCATCAAGGACGCTCTTCTCTTCGTATCCGGAAGCGATATGCTTTCGACATTCTTCCCGGCGCTCGGAGGCCGCCGCGATCTGGTCTTGCAGCTGCTGCATTTCGAGCTCACGCCGTTCGGCGCGTCTGGAGAGGTCCTCCAGATCTCCCGTCATTCGTCGCCGATCGCGCTCGAGGTTGTCGAATGCGTGTTTGACCTCGAGCGCCGCAACATGCGCATTCCCGTACTCCGCCTCGGCCTTTCGCGATTCGCTTTCAGTCTCCTGGAAGGCCAACTGAGCGTCGTTTCTCTTGACCGCTACGGCCGTAATGGTTTCGCTTAGTGTCTTCAACTCTTCGCCGATTGTCAGAAGCCGCCCGCTGTCGGCGGCCTGAGAATCGGCGACCGTCTTGGCCCTGCTTCTGACGGCCTCAAGATTTCCGGTCAGATTCGTCTCTTCCGATTCGATTCTGGCGCGTTCCTGGTCGAGTCGGGCGCGGAGCTGCTCCCCGTCGCGAACCTTGACCCGGAGGTCGCCCACCGATATCGACGCGGCCTCGGCACGGAGATTCTCGAGACTGGCCTCCTGCTGAACGCACCGTCCGGCCAGCCGTTTGACCTCCTCGTGCAGAACGGCGAGGCGCTCCTTACGTCCAATGCGGCTGGCGGCCGGACCGGCATCCGCCGCGCCGCCTCCGTAGATGCGTCCGAAGCCATCGGACCACTCTCCCGATTTCGACACGAACCGCACGGCGGGACGATCTTGCCCATGTTCGGCCGCAAGCCGTCTGGCCGTCGGGAGGTCTTCGACGATGTAGGCGTCGCGGAAGAGGATCTCGGCGAGTCCCTTGAGCTTCTTATTCGCGGTGCGGACGATGCCGGCAACAGGAACTGCCTCGTCGGAGGCGATCGGCTCGACGGGGGCGGCCTTGGCGAGCCTGCTGAGCACGACGAACGCAACGGCTCCCTTGTCGGATTGCCGCAGCAGGCGCAGGGCCGCGTCGACCTCCCGCTCAGACTGCACCACGAGGCAGTTCGAGTACACTCCGAGCGCGCTCTCGACCGCTACTGCGTACTCATCGTCGCACGCCAGTACGTCGGCGACCGTAGACGGCGAACCGGTACTCCAGCCCATTTCGGATGCGAGATACTGTACGGCCTGGCCGGCCTCCTCCTGAGACATCAAGAGGGATTCGAGCAGGCCTGCTTCGGCTTTCAGCCCTTCTTTCCGCCGCTCGACGTCGTGTAAATCGCGCTGCGCCTCTTCTATTAGTTTCTGGATCGAGAGCAGTCTCGATTCTGCGGCTTTCAGCGCCGACTCGCAGTCCGCCACGTGGGATTCGGCCGCATTGAGCTCGGATCGATTCGATCCTTTCCTGGCGCCGATTCCTTCAATTCCATTCGATATTAGGGCCGTCTGGCTTTCGAGTCGGCCTTTCTCCTCGCCGAACATCTCTATTCGGTTCGCGAGGCGGGCCTGGTCGTTTTGGAGGTCCGATCGGCGGGCCTGAAGTTGCTCCTCCTCGCTGCGAAGCGATTCGACTATGCGACGCTGGGACTCGGTTTCTTCGCGAAGGCGATCGCGCGCTGACTCCGATTCGGCGAGCGCCGTCATCGCCGCCTCGAGTTTTGGGCGCACGGTCTCTTCGTCTTTCGACAGGCGTTGAATTCCTTTTTCAAGCTCTGCCGCACGCCCTGTCGCGTCGGCCTTTTCGTGTTTCGCCCGCTCGAGGGCGACCTCCGCAGCGCTCGCCCGTTCTTCCTGGACGCGAACCTCCGCCTCCAGTTTCCGAATGCTATCGACGTGCTCGTTGAGCTTCTGCTGCGATGCCGCCAGACGCCGCTCCAGATCCAGGAGATCCTTGCGGCGGGCCTCGAGGCGGGCATCTTCTCCGGCCTGCTGCGCAGTCAGTTCCTGAATTCGATCGTCGAGCGCCCCGCGCTCCCGGGCGAGTACCGATCGCTCTGCCGAAAGCCGGTCGTACTCGAAACGTGCGACCTGCAGGGAGACCGTGCGGCATTCGTCGGACACCTCCCGGTACTTGGAGGCCTTCCTGGCCTGGCGCTCGAGACTGCGGACGTTTCGGCCGACCTCATCGACGATATCGCGAATGCGGGTCAAGTCGGCCTGCGTCGCGTCGAGCTTCCGAAGTGCCTGCGTCCGGCGGAGCTTGTACTTCGTGATGCCGGCCGCCTCCTCGAACAGCCGGCGGCGATCCTGCGCATTCTCCGACAGGATATCCTCGATCATTTTCAGCTCGATGACCGAGTATGCGCCCGCGCCCATCCCGGTATCCATGAACAGATCCTGAATGTCCTTCAGCCGGCACGGCTTGCCGTTCAGCAGGTAGTCGGATTCTCCCGACCGATACAGGCGCCGGGTGATCTGAACCTCGGTGTACTCGGTAGGGAGCACGTGCCGCGTGTTTTCGACGGTCATCGAGACTTCGGCCATTCCGAGGCGACGTCGATCGGCGGCTCCGTTGAAGATCACGTTGTCCATCCGCTCGGCGCGCAGGAGGCGCACACGCTGCTCGCCAAGTACCCAGCGGACGGCATCGATGATGTTGCTCTTGCCGCATCCGTTCGGGCCGACGATCGCCGTCACGCCCGGCGCAAACTGCACGACCGTCTTGTCGGCGAAACTTTTGAAGCCGTGAAGCTCCAGCCTCTCTAAGTACATGGATCAGATGGGGTGGACAATGTCAACGCTCAAGATAAACCGGGGTGGGCCCGAATTCGACGACTGTGGAAAACTCGTGAAGGGTTCGAGATTCGAGGTTCGAGGTTCGGGGGCGCGTTCGGACTTCGAAGGACGATCCAACGTCTACTTATGACTAGTGACTGAACACGACTCCGTGCGGAATCGCATCGCGTGTCGTACCATGGGGCCACTCGTCGCGCAGCATGCTCACGCCGGGGAATATCGAGTCCGGGTCGCCGAACCGCGTGTCGAGAGTCATACGACCCGTATCCGGATCAAAATCGAGCATCAGCAGCCGGCCGTTGAGCGCGCGATACCCCATGACCACGATGCGAAGACCGTCGTCGGAGGCCGCGATCCAGTGGGGGTGCGCCCCGGGTCCAAAGGAAATCCTGTTCGCTTCGACCGGATGGGCTGGATCGGAGACGTCCATCGCGATCAGGCCATTGATTGCCGGAACGGTCTGGACCACGTACTTGCCGATGGTGACGGGCACTGCGCACTCGTAGCCGGAGACATACGGGTACGTATGGACGAGTTTGACGTCTGGAGTGTCGCTCGACAGACCAGTCACACGATACATGCCGCACCGAAACGTCGTTATGAGGACCGAGCCGTCGGGCGCGATGCGCGGCTCACCGGGAGTCATGCCCTCGTTGCCGCGGGGTCCGTCCGGCAGAAGCAGCGTGTGTAGAAGACTCAGATCCGAAAGCCGCCAGATCTGAATGCCCCGCGTTTCGACCTCCCCTTTCATGTCCGTGCTGGTCGAAACCACGCGATCGATCTCGGGGAGTATGGTGAGCGAGTAGGGCCGGACGTCCTCGACCGCGTTGGCCGCTGAGCCTGCGCGTACCTGGCGCCCTTCGTTGTCGAGCTCCACGAGTCCACCCGGAGCCGCGTTTCCCTGACCGGTGGTCTGAAATGTGGAGAGCACGTTGCCGTTGGGAAGACGCTCAAAGGTGTGCGGAAACGTGTACGGCCCGGCCGAATCGAACGCTGCGACCAGCGCCGGCTTCAACGGATCAGTGAAATCGACCGTGAACGTCTTGCTCGCCATGAAACCATTAGCAAACAGGATGTTGTCGGCCGGCATCCGGTGCTCAGTATGGTGAGGATGGGTGCCGACGGCTCCCACCGGCAGCGTGGTTAGGATACTCCCGTATACCGGCGAGTTGGGGTCGGCGTCGAGCACCGCCAGAAAATCGCTCTCCTTATGGTCAGCATCGGCTGCCCAGGCAATGAGGTACCGCCCGCCGGCAGGAGTCTGAGCGTCAGATTTCCGGGCAACGCACAGCAGCAATGCGAGGAGAAGTAAGCGTGCTCGAGTTCGCGGCACCATAATCGAGATCCGGCTGCATGTGACCACCCCCGGCTGAGCGCTCTCAAGTCTGCGCCCTCGAAGTCGAGCTCTAGTCGCGCTCAGCCGCCCCCTCGGGGGACAGTCCGTC
>DATKEJ010000511.1:0-4864 GCA_035512315.1 Rhodothermales bacterium
GCTGATCGTGAACAAACAGACGGGCCAGTGGGGCACGAACTACGACGCGGCGCAGGATCTGGGCCGGGTGAAGATGAACGTCAGCAAAGCGGCCTCCCCTGTCGAAACATTCGTCATCGACTTCCACGATGTCGGAACCGATAAGGGCAAGATGCGGATCGCCTGGGAAAACGCTGAGGCAACCGTTCCCTTGAGCGTAGTGAACTGACCGTAACGCGGTGGCATTCAAGACCGTCATCGTGGCGTACGTCATCGTGGCGTAAATGAACCAACGTGTCATCTTGAGCGAAGCGAAGGATCATCTTGCGACGCTCGATCCCCTCGAGCCGTGGTTATTGAGGTATCGCCTTGCTCGGTAGGCTCGCATCAACGCCACGTGACTACTCTCAGGACTTCTGCAGTAGCTGTGCAGCCCGATCGAGGGCGACTTCGAGGCTCTTCGCAAAGTTCTGTCGGCCGAACACACCGAGGACTCCGGCTCGCACGATCGTTCGAAGAAGAGGGCGGCTGGGCTCACAGACGATCACCGTCGTGCCCTCCTTAGCCGATTTCTCCTGAAGGCGCACGAGGGCATGGAGTCCGGTGGCATCGATCGACGGCACATGACGCATTCTCAGAATCATAACTGCGGGAGCCCGAGATACTTCGGAGAGAACATCGCGCAATTTGTCTGCCGCCCCGAAAAAGAACGGACCGTTGACCTCGTAGATCTCCACTCCCGCAGGCACTTCGTGTCCGTCCACCACCCGCCTGCGATGGGCCATCTGTGGAATCTCGCCCGCAGTTTCCGCCTCGTCGTCAATCAGGTCTGTAACCCCCTGAATATTCGTCACCGATGCCATTCGTTTCATGAACAACAGTGCAGCAGCGACCACGCCCACCTCGACCGCTACGGTGAGGTCGACGAACACAGTCAGGGCAAACGTGATTAGCAGGACGAACACGTCGCTGCGAGGAGCGCGCAGCAACCCTCTGAAACTGCGCCATTCGCTCATGTGATAGGCGACCATGACCAGGATCGCCGCAAGCGCCGCGAGCGGGATCATAGCAGCCCACCTCCCGGCAAAAAGAAGAACGCACAGAAGGGTCAACGCATGGATCATCCCTGCAACCGGCGTTCGACCTCCTGCCTTGACGTTCGTGGCAGTCCGCGCGATCGCTCCCGTTGCCGGAATCCCTCCGAAGATGGGCGATGCGATGTTCGCGACGCCCTGGGCGACGAGCTCCATGTTCGACTTGTGACGCGTTCCGATCATGCCGTCGGCAACGACACACGACAGAAGACTTTCGATCGCGGCGAGGAACGCGATCGTCAGGGCCGGTGAGAACAGCTCCTGCATCTGATTCCAGCTCACAGACGGAATGCGGGGACCCTGCAGCGAGGACGGAACGCCGCCGAACCGGGACCCGATCGTCTCGATCTCGAGTCCGAGAAAGTAGACGGCGGCAGTGGCGGCCACCATCGCCACGAAGGGCGCCGGCACCATGCGTGATACACGGGGCCAGAACGCCAGAACAGCGAGTGTTCCTGCGGCGACGCCCGCCGTCGCCCAGTCAATCGATTCGATCGAAAAGGAGTATGCCGACCACTTCTCAATGAACTCCACCGGCACCGCGCCCATCTCGAGACCGAGAAAGTCCTTCACCTGCGACGAGAAGATGATCACGGCGATTCCGGATGTGAACCCTGTAACGACGGGATACGGGATGAACTTGATCAGCGATCCGAAGCGGAGAATCCCGAGGACGACGAGCATCACGCCGGCCATGAGAGTGCAGATGACGAGCCCGTCGTAGCCGTACTGCGCGACGATGCCGTAGACGATGACGACGAACGCTCCGGTCGGGCCGCCGATCTGCACGCGGCTGCCGCCGAGCGCCGAGATGAGAAACCCCGCGATGATCGCCGTGTAGAGGCCGCGCTCCGGGGGCACCCCCGAGGCGATGGCGAAGGCGAGCGCCAGCGGAAGTGCGACGATGCCTACGACCACTCCGGCCGTGATGTCGCGGAATAGTGATTCCGCTGTGTAGCCCTCGCGGAGGCAGACGATCGATTTGGGGACGAACATGGACGGGAAGCGGAAGAATTGTAGCAGTTCAGCCCGTCGCGTGAGTCTGGCTCATCGCAACAACGCGAAAGCAAAGAAGCGTGAGGTGTGCGTTGTACGCTGCGAAAACGTCGAGGAACGCGGTGTCGGAAAAGGGCAACTGCATCATTTCACATCAATCCCGCTGACAATCGTGCCGCATCCGAAAGAATGGCGCTTCGAAACGTTCCACTTCAAATCCGAGTCGCTCGTACAACTCTCTTGCCCGGAAATTGGCCTGGACGACCGACAGTGTGACAGCCACTCCACGGCGCGCGGCCTGCTCGACGACCTGCCGGATCACAGCCGTTCCGATGCCCTGCCGCTGGAACTCGGGCGACACCTGAATTTCATGGACGTAGATGGAATCTGGCTTCGATTCCAGCATCAGCCCGCCGACCACTCGGCCACCCCATTCGATAATCGACGTATCGTACTCACGGATACGCCGGTCGAACTCGCTCCGTTGCCAACCATCGTCCCAGTCCCACGTCGCTTCGATGACCTCTCGCATCGTGAGGCAATGAAGCTCGTACAGGAACTCTCGATCCATTTCCGACGCCGGCCTTAGCGAGACGTTCAATCGACCCGTCCAAAAGCGTATCTGACGCTCCTGAAACAGAGCATCACGGCAAGACCGACTCGCGTGAACGCGGCCCAGCCCCGAAATCCAGCCACACCCAGCTGCCCGATCAGCCGAGAGATGAGCACGGCCACGATCAGAATGATCAGCGGCGCCATTGCCTGTTCCCGCGGTCCGAGAGTCGCCTGAGTAAAGTCGCGCTCACCGGCGTGGCCTGCACACGAAGTAGTATAGCTCTCGCGTCGCGCATCCGCCGCGATACGGAGTCAGATGCCGGTGCGGTCGAAGCCAGACTGCAAATCCTGCTATCGGCTCTTGCCCCGGGCTACCGATTTTGAAAGAGCTTCCTTCACGCCGACCTGGGTCTCTTTCCCTGCAAGGGTTCGTTGGTCAGAAGAAACGGCATGGAAGATGACATGGCAAGTGAATTGGTGTTCATCAGTTTCTCCGTCGTCCAACGTCCTGTCGTTCAGTCGCGAGCGACCTATCGACGCGCTCCCCTACCCCAGCCCGCCCGCCGCTCGTCAGGCGGACGACGAAATCGACTTCCTGTACCGTCGGCCTGTAAACGTGTAGCCGGAATCCTCATAGAACGCGTGCGCATCGGCTCGATGATTCCCCGATGTCACAACCAGCACCTGCGCACGCTGCGCGACGAGGCCCGATTCAGCGGCCTGCAACAACATCCTGCCAACTCCACGCCTCTGATGGTTCGCAGCCACAGCCAGTGCCATGATCTGACCGTACTTTCCGTCATGCTCGTATAGCGGGCCGATCCGAGCTCCGATGAAACGGACAATCTTCCCGCCGTCGCACGCGACCAGCGTGTCGTAGTGGTGGTCGCGGAAGATCGCCTCGAGCTGCGTGCCTACGCGCGGCTCTCTGCGACGAATCTCCTGATCCCTTCGAATGTGTCTACCCAGCCACGCTGGCATGCAGCAAAGAACTCGTCCGCCACCTCTTCGTCGGGGAAGCCGTGCTGTGTGACCCAGAGGCGGCTGCCCCGGTCTGTAGCTTGCACGAGGAACTCCGTCGTCAGGTCGGATGAGTCGAACGGGAGCGGCGCCGAAGATTCGTAGAGGAAATCGGTCAGAAGCATCCGATGTGGCGGGGAGAAATCAGAAATCCGAGCCGCGGAGACATAATCCGGATGATCCTCGGATCCTCCCCAGGTCCCAACCCAGATCCCATTCGTCTGAGCGATCACAATCGCTTGAGAAGCTCCCCACCAGTGGCGGATCTCGCTCGGTGTATGCAGCAGACGAAACGTCTCCTCGGGCGGGGTCTCCAGCTCGATGCTGTGCTTGATGCTTCGGGACATCAGTTCTCCCTGATCGGGTGCGGTGCAGCGTTAACTTTCCTGCAGTTCACCGGCGCGAACCGCACGCACACAGTATAGAGCTGGAGACACAGCAACACGCGAAACGCTGCGCCGAGTTTTTCATTTTTCGGGTCTGAACCCAAAAGACCTTCAGTGGACAAGACTTCGGAATCGCCGGGAACGTCTGTTCAGGTACGGAGATCCTGCCCGATCCACAACCGATTTCCATCCGGGTCATCCATTCGAAACTCGGTCATACCATAGAAGGTGAGCTCCAGATCCGGGACGTCGAGACCGTTCGCGCGGGCCTGGCGGTGATACTCGACGATGTCGTCCGGATAGAGGTAAAGAACGCCGAATCGGGGAGCCCCCGGATGAGCATTGATCGACTCATCGACCATGACACGGCACTCACCATTGCATAGCCGTGCCCAACGCCAATCGTCGTTTCTCTGCTCGACGCTGAAGCCGAGCTTTCCATAGAACTCGACGCTCGCCGGCATGCTTCTCACAGGCAGCATCGGGACGAGTCGGTTCATCTTCATCGAATGTCCTCCGGGGCGCGTGGGCTCCTGGTGGGTTGTCCGATCCGCACCTCGACTGGATCTGCGGCGTATCTCGATCATGACGAAACCCTCAGGCAACTCTGGCCAGAGGAACTCTTTATAGCCTTCGAGCATCAGGATGGATGTGTCGCGGACACGCCGGCTGCGAGAGCTGGAGGATGTCATTGTGGAGCGTTCACCTGTTCATTTCCATCGAGATTCCAGGCGTTGGCACTCAGCTCCGTGGTGCAGTTCAATTCCACTTCGGCGCTCGCCGAATAGTATAGAGCTGGAGACACAGCAACGCGCGGTTCGCGTCCGTGCAACC
>DATKEJ010000512.1:0-6051 GCA_035512315.1 Rhodothermales bacterium
AGTCGGCCAAGAGGCTTCCATGGGGAATGCTCATTCTATTCGGAGGCGGGCTGAGTCTGGCCAAGATTGTTAGCGACACTGGTCTCGCGCTGTGGATCGGCGAATCGATTTCTGCCCTGCAGACAATGCCTACGATCCTCATACTTCTGGCGGTCGTGACAACGATCGTGTTCCTGACCGAGCTGACGAGCAACACGGCGACCACGGCGAGCTTCCTGCCCATACTGGCGCCGGTTGCTCTGGCCATGGGGGAGAACCCCCTGCTGCTTCTGATACCGGCGGCGATCGCAGCCTCCTGTGCTTTCATGCTCCCGGTCGCGACTCCGCCGAACGCGATCGTCTACGGAAGCGACCTCATATCGATACCGCAAATGGCGCGGGCCGGCATCTATCTGAACCTTCTCTTCATCACGCTGCTGACCATCGCCGCATACTTCCTGCTGCCAATCGTGTTCGGTGTGGAGGCGGGGGTCGTCCCCAACTGGGCCGAGTAGACGTCGAGGGTCGAAGGTCGAGCGTCGAACGTCCCCCAGGAGAGGCAGCACCGTTGCACGTTCGACGTTCGACGTTCGACGTTTGACGTTCGACGTTTGACGTTCGACGTTTGACGTTTGACGTTTGACGTTTGACGTTCGACGTTTGACGTTTGACGTCTAATCGAGATACGACAGACTCTCAACCGTGAACGGCACCGGCTCGAGCCCGAAGACGTCATGGAAGCGTTTGTAGTCACACGTGTTGCCCTCTACGAGCATGTCGAGCTGATCCGACGTGATCGGCAGGAGTCCGGTCCAGCCGAGGAGCGCGATTCCGGTGGAAACCAGCGGCAACGGGATGTTGATCTTCGGCTTCGGTTTCGAACCGATGGTTGCCGCCAGGACGTCGAGAATCTTCGTGTACGGAAGGACCGTTGGACCGCCGGCCTCAAACACGGTGTTGGCGCCCGGGCCGTCCAGGGCTTGCACCATGGCGTCCGCGAGGGATGTGACCGCCACCGGCTGCATCAGGAAATCGCCTTGTCCAAAAACGGGAAGGATAGGGAAGGGTCTCACGAGCTGGCGTACCAGATCTGACGCGAACTCCGGGCGTCCCGGATCCGGCCGGCCAAACACGATGGACGGCCGGAAGATCGTCCATCTATCAAAACCGGCTGATTCGACCGCCTTCTCGGCCTCCCATTTGGTCGTTTGATAGCGGGACACGCCGTCGGGGCGGGCGCCATTGGCACTCATGTGGACAAACGTACGTACGCCCGCGGTTTTCGCTGCGGAGACGACGTTGTTGGATCCTTCCGCGTGGATACTCTCGAAGGTGATGCCGCGTGACGGAACCTCCCGGATGATGCCCACGAGGTGGATTACGGCGTCACAGTCGTCGATGGGTCCGCGAAGGCTGTCAGGCTCGCGAATGTTGCCCGTTACGACCTCGATATTGTCGGCCTGAATCGCGAGGTCGTCTGACGATGAGTCCCTCGTCAAGACGCGGACGGAGTGGCCGGTGCCCGCCAGCTTCCGCAAGACATATGATCCGATGAACCCGTTCCCACCGGTTACGAGGACATTCATTAAGCTACCGGTTCGCCCGTCGGTATGTTTTCATCTTCTGCGTGACCCCGAAATCTCCCCTCGATGTCTCCGGCGCCGAATGACGTTCCGATCGCTCGCGCCGCAGCCAGAACTGGGGAATTCATCGGAACCGTTCGCGTCTTATTTGCCACAGCGTCAAGCGGAACGTGCGTCAATCTGTTTCTTCGGAACGCCACCATGTGGCCGTGCACACCCGCCTCGACCATGGCCGCGGCGTAAGCTCCGAATCCGGAGGCCAGCACACGGTCGTAGGCCGTCGGAGTACCGCCGCGCTGGACGTGTCCCAGCACGGTGGTTCGTACTTCGCCCTCGAATCGGGCCTTGATCTCCTCGGCCAGGACGTGGCCGACCCCTCCGAGGCGGATAGGATCCGGGCTCGTCTCATCGGTCTCGCGAATTACGTGAGACCCGTCGATCGATGTTGCGCCTTCCGCAATGGCGACGATCGTGTAGCGTTGACCTCCGCGGTCACGCCGGCGGCAAACCTCTACAACTTCCTCGATGTCGTAAGCGATCTCTGGAATCAGGATTACGTCTGACCCGCTGGCTACACCCGCATGGAGTGCAATCCAGCCGGCATACCGACCCATCGTTTCGCAGATCATAACGCGACGATGCGCCTGGGCCGTCGAGTGCAGACGGTCAAGGGCCTCTGTTGCAATCGAGACTGCGGTGTCGAATCCGAACGTTCGGTCGGTACCGACGAGATCATTGTCGATCGTCTTCGGAACGCCGACCACGTTCAGTCCCTTCTTCACGAGCCCGCTCGCAATCGACATCGTGCCGTCGCCGCCGATCGCAACGAGTCCCGAAAGTCCAAGTGAATGAGCATATTCAACGACCTCGTCTGATACGTCTGTTCCACCCTCAGCAAGGTGATTGAACGGGTTGGCTCGATTGCTCGTGCCCAGAATC
Source organism: Rhodothermales bacterium (assembly GCA_035512315.1). Lineage (GTDB taxonomy): Bacteria > Bacteroidota > Rhodothermia > Rhodothermales > DATKEJ01 > DATKEJ01. The sequence continues at coordinate 2,502 of DATKEJ010000512.1, forward strand.
GTGCCGCCGTGCGTGAGTATTCCGCTGACGTCGCGATAATCAAGCTGGCGGCATCGCTTCTCGATTAGGCCCTGAAAGCCGTCTTCGAATCCGTAGACCTCCGCTCCGCAGCGCGACATCAGGCTCTTTGAAACCGCCCGGATCACGGCGTTGAGGCCGGGACAATCCCCGCCTCCGGTCAGTATTCCAACTTTCAGCCGGGTGTTAGTCATGAGTGTCCAGGGTCCGGAGTCCGGAGTCCGGTGAGGGGTGGTCGTGGACGATTCCAGCGAAGGCCGGAATCCAGGAACCGTACTTCTGGTGGGCTCGCCTGAACATGGACCGGACTCATGGTTTCGTATTCATCATCTATTGCCTGGATCCCGGATCAAAGCCTGCCCCGGGCTTGACCCGGGGTCCGGGATGACAACTCCTCACGCCGGACGCCGGACTCCGCACCCCGCACCCTAATCCCTATCCGCTACGAGCGCCCCCGAGGTCAAATAGTCCCGCTTATTCTCGTAGCCCCGATCCATGTCGATGACGTAGCTGAACTGCTTGACGAATTCCTCGAGCGAGACGCCCGCCGTGGCTGCATACTTGGCCAACTCGTGAGGATCGCGAAAATCTTCCGGATTCAGGCGGATCATGTAGTGCCTGGCTATCTGATAGTACTCTGAGGCGACGTCGACCATGCGGACGCGGGTCCGCCCGGTCGAGTGGTCGAAGATGTCCTTGAAGAACATGGGTACGAAGTGGCCGTTCTGTAGGGAGACCATCGCCCCGTTGCCGCCCTCGATGACGAACTGCGCCGCGCAAAAGCCCAGGTCTCGGGTATACTCGATGTCGAACGGGATCGGATCGGCGCAGCGGAGCTCGTAGCCGATGTTCTTGGCCACGATCGTGGCCTTGATTCCAAACTCGGCGAGTCGCTTCTGAACGTTGTACTTGACGATCTCCCCGAAGCTCACCTCGGCCAGGCGGATGTTGCCGTGCGCGTCTCTTTCGACGCTGTCGAGGATCTCGAGGTCGTCGGGATCGAGCTGCTCGAGCAGCCCTTCTGCGAGAATCGCCACGCCGTCGGCGCGCTCGTAGCTGAGGCGCTTGATGATTGCACCGACGAGGATGTCGACTATATGCGAAAGCTTGATGACCGTTTCCGGAAACTCCTCCGGGATCAGCGTCAGCGTCGTCGCCGCCGTTTTCCCGATGCCGAGCGCCAAGTGCCCGGCCTTTCGTCCCATCGATACGACAAAGTACCAGCGGGAGGTCGTGTGGGCGTCGACCATGAGTGTTTTGACGAGCTCGACGCCGATGTGCCTGGCCGTGTTGTATCCGAACGTCGGGATGCCGTGGGGAAGGTCGAGGTCGTTGTCGATTGTTTTAGGCACATGCACGACACGGATCCGTCCGGCCGCCATCTCCTCGAGACGCATAGCCGAGTACGCCGTGTCGTCCCCTCCGATCGTGATGAGCTTGTCGACGTTCAGGCGCAGCAGCGACGTGACCGCGTTCTCGAGGTACTTCTGATTCGTCGTGGGGTTGTCGCGCGCAATCCCGATGAAGGATCCGCCGCGGAAGTGGATCCGGCTGACCCGGTCGACCGTGACGGGCTCGCAGTGCGAAATGTCGCCCCGCATGATCCACTTAAAACCGTCTCGGACGCCAACGACGTCGACTCCGAACTGCAGTGCGCGGATCGTCGCAGCCCCGATCACGCTGTTGATGCCGGGCGCAGGACCTCCACCCACCAGAATAGCAACCTTCTTCGTACCCGCTGACATGTATGAGAACTCGGTTTATAGTCAAAACACGCTCTTGAGCGGACTCGCTCCGAAGCGTGTGGGAAGGCGACAAATATACGACCCGGGCCGTGGCCGGGTCCGCACAAAAGGCCTCCCACGGCAAATTCCACGATAAGAATAGGATCTGACGAAATCCTGGAAGCGCTTTTGATGAGCCGGGTCGCGATGCTTAGATTCTAAGTTCGAAGACAACCATACACCGAACAGTCAGAATTTGAGGTCCATAAAATGTCTATAGCAAAGGTGATCGAGATTATTGCTGAGTCGGAAACCAGTTGGGACGACGCGGCGAGGGCCGCCGTTGTCGAGGCCGCTCACTCGATCCGGGGAATCAAGCACGTTTACGTCAAGAACTTGAGCGCCGAGGTAGCCGGCGACAAGATCGTCAAGTATCGATTGAACGCAAACATCACGTTCGTGGTGGAGGACTGAGTTAATTGTCATCTCGAGCGTCAGCGAGGAGGGATCCCTCGCTACGCTCGGATGATAGGGTCGGTCACATCCCGGACGCGGCCGAAACCATCATTCTCCCCGCGACTAAGAGCGCAATGACGGCGAATACGCCCCGCAGCGCCTTTCGCGGAAGGCGGTGAGCGAGTCTTGCGCCAATTCGAGCTCCGAGAATCCCAGGGACCCCCAGGATGATCCCGGCGGCAATGTCAACATACCCGAGCATCCACGGGCCGTTCACCTCCGACCAGCCTGAGATTGCGTAGACCGTCACTCCGATGATCGAGATCAGGATGATCGCCCCGCTGGATGTACCCACGGAGACACGCATCGGTAGGCGCAGAATCTGGTGAAACGCGGGAACCATGACGACGCCGCCTCCGACGCCGGCGAGCGCCGCGACCGTGCCGGCCGCTGAACCGATTCCGCCCAGAACCACCGTCGAAGGGTGCTCCGAAACAGCCGCCCCTGTGGCGATTTCGTCGCTACCGGATCCGTTCTCGAAGAACATCCGGACGGCGACAATGAGCAGGAGGAGCCCGAAGACCAGTTGGAACGCGAACCGGTCGTACCACGGCTCGGTAGTCACGAACGCAACGACGAGGTAGAGCGCCGCGGCACTGAGGAATCCGACACGGATCGAGATGTCCCACCTGACCGATCGTTTGAGGTGATGCTGCCACCCGCTCATGGCCGAAGCGGTCAGGGTACAAAGCAGGCTCGTACCGACCGTCATCGGAGCGAGAAGCTCGAGCGCGACGCCGGTGGCCTGGAAAAAGAAGAAGAGTACCGGCGCGAAAACGATCCCGCCGCCGACGCCTACCAGTCCGGCGACGAATCCACCCACGAGCCCCGAGAATAGGAGAATGACGACATGGAGCGGATCCAAATCGATCAGTCCCTGCCTAGAATGTCCCTGAGAGCGCCTGGCTCCGCCAGCAGCCTGGATGCGTGCTTAACCTGTGCGTCGTGCGCCAGAGAGGCGCGAATCAGGGCCGTCTCCCCGAAATAGCGCGCAAGGATCTCCTTTCGGAGCTCCTCCTTGAGTCTCGTCTCGTGGCGCCCGAACTCTAGGTCCTTCTGTGATTCAAGACTTCGCTCAACCGAGGTCAACTCCGTTCCGATCTCGTAACCGGCACCTTTCGCCTCATCAGACAGTTCGGCGAGCAGGAACTCGGCCCGGCTTTCGAAGACAAATCCCTCATCGTCGAGCCAGGAGCGGAATTCGTCGAACACCGCATCGGTCACTACATAATCCTCGGGAATCGATTGACGGGTCGCTGCAAATCGGTTCGCAAACCGGAAGAATGCCGATC
>DATKEJ010000513.1:0-5863 GCA_035512315.1 Rhodothermales bacterium
ACCCTTCCTGTAACCGGTTCTCCATCTTGACCGAGCTTTCGTTTCTGCAGATTGACGCTTTTGCCGATCGACCATTCAGCGGAAACCCTGCGGTCGTGTACCGACCCGGTGACCCGCTCGACGCAGAGCTCATGCAGCGGATCGCTCGTGAGATGAACGTGTCGGAGACCTGCTTTCTCGTTCCAAGCGACGAAGGTTTCCAACTTCGCTGGTTTACACCGACCGTGGAAGTGGATCTGTGCGGGCACGCGACGCTCGCTGCGGCACACGGCCTTTGGACCGAGTGGGGCCACCAGGGGGAAAACATCTGCTTTCAAACCCTGAGCGGAACATTGACGGCCGTCAGTGCGAACGATCTGATTTGGCTCGACTTTCCGTTGGAGCCAGTCGAAGAGACCCCGATACCGAATGAGGTCGCGGCTGCGCTCACCGTGAAACCGGCGTACGTCGGGCGGAACCGTCTCGACTATTTGGCGGAGCTAGGTTCTGAGGCCGCAGTTCGCTCGATCTCTCCAGATCTCGCTATGTTAAAGAAGCTCCCGGTCCGCGGACTGATCGTCACGGCGCGGGCTCACGAAACGAAAGGGGCAGACTTCGTATCGCGATACTTCGCCCCATATTTCGGGATCGACGAAGATCCAGTCACCGGATCGGCGCACTGCGCGCTTGGCCCGTATTGGACGGAGCGCCTTGGAAAGCAGGAGTTGCTTGGCTATCAGGCGTCTGATCGGGGCGGATGGGTGCGTGTCAACGTCCGGGGCGATCGCGTCGATATTGGAGGGAAAGCGGTGACCGTGGCGCAGGGAACCTTGCGCGTATAACAGTGTGCACGGTAATCGCGGAGCGGATGCGGTGCCGGATGGAAACAGTTTGGGAACAGAATAGAACCTAAGGGTCGCCGTGGCGTTTATTCCGGGTCGTCGGCCCAGTATGAGAAACCAGCGCGACAAGCGTATCGAAAACTTCTACAGCTAGACTGAGAGTAACTCCATGTTCGTACCCCGTCAGCAGCGGATGCTCGACCAGTATCTCCAGGAGATCGGTCAAATCCCGTTGCTTCTTCCAGAAGAGGAAGTTTCACTCGCACGACGCATCAAGCAGGGAGACCAGGATGCCCTCCACCGTTTGACCAGGGCCAATCTGCGGTTCGTCGTCTCCGTCGCTAAGAAGTATCAGGGCCAAGGCTTGTCACTGGCCGACCTCATCAACGAAGGGAATTACGGTCTGATCAAGGCTGCCCAGCGCTTTGATGAGACGAGGGGATTCAAGTTCATCTCCTATGCGGTGTGGTGGATCCGACAGGCGATCCTCCAGGCACTTGCCGAGCAAAGCCGCGTCGTGCGCCTTCCGCTGAACCGAATCGGAACGATCTCCAAGATTCGGAAGACCAGCGCCAGGCTAGCCCAGCGCCACGACCGCGCACCCAATATCGAAGAACTCGCCGCCGAACTGGAAGTCGACGTCGAAAAGGTGCGCGAGGCGATGCAGCACACCGGTCGCCACCTCTCGATGGACGCTCCGTTCAACGAGGACGACGACAACAGCTTGCTCGACATTCTACCGAACGAAGACGGGACGTCCCCCGACGATATGCTGCTCGAGGAGTCTCTGAAGATCGATATCGAACGTGCGCTCGGAATGCTGCATCCCCGAGAAGCCGAAATCACGCGACTCTATTTTGGGATCGGACGCGAACACCCGCTGACACTCGAAGAGATTGGACAGCGGTTCAATCTTACTCGTGAACGCGTGCGCCAGATAAAGGAGAAGGCGCTTCGGAAACTCCGGCAGAAGCACCGGAGGGACGAGCTGCAGATTCATATTGGGTAGGTCAGAAGTCCGAGGTCAGAAGTCGAACGTCCGACCAGAACCTCCAGTTTGTGGATCTGTCATTCCGACGAGGCGCCCTCCGTCATTCTGGCACCTGTTCTCCGTCATTCCGGCGAACGCCGGAATCCAGGTTTCGTTGCCTCTGGATCCCGGATCAAGTCCGGGATGACAGTCAGCGCCGTCACTGTCCCCTCCACGAGGGGGCGGCTGAGCGCTACACCTGACTCGTGGGCGCAGACCTCAGAATCGCTCAGCCGGCGACGTTCGACATTTGACGTTTGACATTTGACGTTTGACATTTGACGTTCGACGTCTTTCAGACCGTCTCCCCGTCAGTGGTCGGACTTCGGACTTCTGACCTCTGACTCTCCTTCTCCGATCCGACCCTGCCCAACATCCCCGCCACATCGATTCCTGTCGACGCCTTGAGACTTTCCAGCAAGGCAGGGGTTGAGCCTGCAATCTGCTTGAAAACAGCCGGAACGCCGCCTCCATCACCCTGGCCGGAATCGACGACGGTGATCTTGTCGATCTTCAAGTTGCGGACCGTGCTCACGAGCTCGCGCATGATTTCGGGCAGCATTTGTATCAGGAAAAGGCTTTCGGCGTCCGGTCCTGCTTCGCGCCACAGTTGAAGCTTTCGGCGAAGTACCTCGACCTCCGCTTGCCCGTCCTCGAGAATCCTCGCAGCATTTCCTTTGGCGAGTTCCTCTTTCGCGCGGCGATCCGCTTCAGCGCGGACGATGACCGAGCTTTGTTGCCGCTTTTCCTCGAGAGTAATTTCTTGAGTCGCAACTTCCTGCTGGGCGATGGTTTCGGCAAGCCGGGCCGCGACAGAGACCTTGGCCTCTTCTGCTTCCGCCTTGGCACTGAGCTGGGCTCTCTTGACGCGAACGGCGTTCTCAGCCTCGATAATCGATTGGTCGGCTGCCGCCTGTGCCAGCCGCGCGGCCTCCATCTTCTTCGCTTCGACGATTTCGGCCGTTGAGATGATCTGGGCGGTCTGTTGGCGACCGATAGCATCGAGATACCCACGATCGTCTTCGACGCTCTGGATCTTCAATGTGTCGAGTTGCAGACCCAGCGCCGACATGTCGGCGTCCGCCTCTTCGATGAGATTCTTGGCAAACTTCAGACGGTCCTCGTTGACCTCCTCGGGCGTCAGCTGCGACACGACGCCGCGCAGGTTTCCCTCGAGCGTCTCTTTGGCGATCTGCTGGATCTCCTCGGCAGGCTTCCCGAGCAGCCGCTCGACGGCGTTGTTGAGCTCGATTTCGTTGGAAGCGATCTTGACGTTTGCAATCGCACGAACCGTCAGGGGGATGCCACCCCGGGAATAGGCATTCTTGACGGTCAGATCGATAGGAATGGTCGTCAGGTCAAGCCGCGACACACGCTCCAGGATGGGAATCCGAAACCCTCGACCACCTTTGATGACGCGGTAGCCCACCTTCGAGCCGTCGGTGAGTCGCCTGGACCGCCCGGAAAAGACCAGCACTTCGTTTGGCTGACATATCCGGAGATTCGCGCGAACTATACCCAGAACCGCCAGGAATGCTGCGATGAGAACCGCGGCCGTGATAATGACTTCCATAACTGGTCTCCAATTGAATTAAGAGGACATGGCTGCGGGGCGCGCAGTTGGCTAGTCCGGTTTGACAACTTCGGCGACGGACCCATCCAGTCTGACAACCACCACTTCCTCGCCTGGCTTGAACTCAATCTTGTTTGAGTCGTCGAGCGATCGGGCGATAAGAACTACCTGCTTCCCCTTTGACACCAGTCTTACTTTGCCGTGTTCGCCGGTGCCGAACGGCAGGGTGACGCGTCCTGTATGGCCGATCAGATCGTCGGCCGTGACCTCGCTCGACACGGACCGATAGCCGACGGTCTTTATGAAGTAGTTCCCACCGAGTCCTACGACGAGTCCTGTCAGCAGCGACATCACGAGCGTGGTCGAAGCTCCAGATCCTGTGAGTTCCAGCAAGGTGCCCGACAATCCGAAAAATGCCGCGAACAGGAAGACGAATCGAAGACTGAGGAGGTCGACGAATCCGACTCCGGACCCGACCTCATGGGCGATTTCGGCATGCGCGTCGACGTCCGGGTCAAAGTCGGCATCGGCTTCGAGATCGATATCGGCGTCGGCATCGAAGTCTGCGTCGGTATCCGCGTCGGTCCCGCCGATAAGTGACAGCAGCACGAAGAAGCCGCCGACGATGAGGCAGACGAGATAGACAGTGCTCATCGGCTTTGGGTTCAGAGCAGTTTCTGGTCGATACGTCCTCAAGACAGAAAAAGATAGACGGCACATGAACGGTCTGCCGATATTTCTGAAGTTCGGGAAGAAGGCGAAACCTTATATTCAACCGAAATTCAAAGCGCCGATTTCCGGGGCCGCGATAGTTTTCGCCCGTCGATTAAGCCACCCGTTCTCGACAATCCTTTTTCCACGACGATCCCTACTGGATGCCTCAGATATATTCGAAGAAGGCCAACAAGCTACCTGTACTTACGCTGGGGGGCCTTTCAGGCGGCGGAGTATTGGCGATCGCGATCGTCTGGTATTACTTCTCACCGTCGTTCACGGACGTGGGCTACCAGCCGGTGCAGCCCGTTCCCTACAGCCACGAGCAGCACGTAGGGCAGTTCGGTATGGACTGTCGATACTGTCACAGCTACGTCGAGGAGTCGGCACACTCGAACGTACCCTCGACGCAGACGTGCATGAATTGCCACACGCAGATCCGCCCCGAGTCGCTGAAGCTGCTCGCGGTAAGGGAAAGCTGGGCGACCGACGTTCCGGTTCAGTGGCTCAAGGTGCATCATCTGCCGGATTATGCCGTTTTCAATCACAGCGCCCACGTTAAAGTTGGGGTGGGCTGTGAAACCTGTCATGGGCGTGTCGACCAAATGCCCGAAATCGTTCAGAGCGAGCCGCTCTCCATGGGTTGGTGCTTGACGTGTCACCGGGCGCCTGAAGAGTATCTGCGGCCGCCGGAAGAGGTGACGACCATGGGATTCCAGCCCGCGCCCGATCAGATCGAACAGAACCTGCAGCGAATCGAGGATGAGGGGATCTACCCGCCGACCGATTGTTCAGGATGTCACTATTAGAATGGCTGACTTGTCGACAGAGGCCGAAATGATCCCCCTCCCCGTTATCGGCGGGTCCGATGAGGACGTGCCGTCGGATGAGGGTCTGAGGGCGTGGCGCAGTTTGGATCATTACCGGGAAACGGAAGATTTCAAAACCCTGAACGCGGGAGAGTTCGCCCCTCGCGCCGCAGAGGACCCCACCGCGTCGTCCCGTCGTGATTTCGTCAAGATCGTCGGCGCATCTATGGCCATGGCGGGACTGACGGCATGCCGGCGGCCAGTTGAGAAGATCCTTCCGTACACGAGAAAGCCCGAGGAGGTGATTCCGGGCATTCCGCTGAACTACGCGACGTCGATGCCTTTCGACGGCGTGCTGCGGCCGCTGTTGGTCGAATCGCACGAGGGTCGTCCGACGAAGGTCGAAGGGAATCCGGATCATCCCTGGTCCGCAGGGGCAGCCGGAGTGTTCGATCAGGCTTCCGTGCTGGGGCTCTACGATCCCGACCGGTCAAAGCAGGTGCTCAACAACGGCCGCAAGTCGTCCTGGACGAACTTCGCCTCGATGGCTGCTTCGATCGGTCCGGACACAAGGCTGCTCGTTATCGCTGAGCCGTCGTCTTCCCTTGCAGAAGCATCATTGCGCCGTGCTCTCGCGGCCAGAGTGGCGACGGTGCGTTGGGTTCCTTATGCCCCGGCTGGTACGAGAAGGGTGGAGGACGGATACGGGTTGGCCTTCGGTCGAGCCGTGCGCCCCAGAGCCCGCTTCGATCTTGCGCGGGTCATCGTCAGTTTTGACTGCGATTTTCTGGGCGGAGACGACCCGAATCACGTCGAAAACGCCAGGTCATATGCGGAGAGTCGCCGCGTCATGTCGACAGACGACGACATGAGCCGGCTGTACGTTTTTGAAAGCTCCTATTCGCTCACCGGCGGC
>DATKEJ010000514.1:0-3386 GCA_035512315.1 Rhodothermales bacterium
TGCTGGCGCTCGGTCGCCGTGATCGTCTCCATGCCTTGACCGGCAGATCCCATCGCGATCTCGATCGTGCGATCTCCCAGCGTGAAGCCGCTCTCGGTTGTCGGGATAAAGCCCTGGTCGAGGAAATCGTTGATCCGATCCATCTGCCAGTTCGCATAGGAGACGAACCAGTGCTCGGGAAGTCGAGTGCCCACAAGCATCTGGACCAGGATGTCATAGATCCTCACTGAATCGTCGGCTCCAGGCTCCGTCACCAACCAGTATGCGTATGTGATCGCGCCCTGCCTCCTGTCGTCGGTATGCTTGGTGAACTCACTGAAATAGGCGGCGTTGTCGCCCAACCGGACCGGATCGTAGACCCAGCTCAGCATGAGCCAGCTATTGACAACGCGTCTACGGCGATTTCGCTCGGCGACCCCATCGACGTCCGGCGCAAACGTCCAGGAGACGGCCGCCTCCCCCACGCGCCACCAGAGATCGGCGATGTAGTCTGGGACGTCACGCATCGAGCCCTTCCTGACGAGATGCATGGCCGTGAGCGAAGCCATCCATCGGCGCGCCTCGAGGCAGTCCTTTCCCCTGGGATGAAATCCCGGCCCCCCCTCGCACTCGAACCCCGGCCTCGTCGCCACATCGGTTCAAATGAACAAAAGGCAATTTGGGGTCGCCGGACGGTGCGGGGTCTTACCTTTGGCGTCCAAGCTGGGCCAATCGACTGAATTCACCCACCAAATGACCGCTCACATCGCACGATCCGCTCTGAGCATTCTGATTCTTGTCATCCCGGGCTTCTGGTCGGGCTCTCAAGCACAGGGTGAGTTGGGGTGGCAGACGCTTCCGAACGCGCCGGTTACCTCGCGCCATAACGACGTCTACTTTGTTACTCCGGACCTTGGCTGGATCGTAAACGGAGCCGGAGAGATCCACCGAACGAGAGATGGAGGCGCCTCTTGGGAGCTACAATTCTCACAGGGCAACGCGCACTTTCGCTCCGTCGGATTCGTGGACTCGATGAATGGTTGGGCGGGGAACGTCGGGCTGGGTGAGTTCGGCACCACCGATCCGGTTGTGCTTCGTCAGACCCGGGACGGAGGTGAGACCTGGCAGCCGGTAGCTGGATTTCAGGGTCCCAATCCAGTCGGCATTTGCGGCATGGACGTGGTAAATGACTCCGTTGTGGTAGCCGTGGGCCGCGTACGCGGACCGGCCGTATTCGTCAGAACGACGGATCGGGGTGAGACGTGGACTTCGAGGGACATGAGCAGCCTCGCTGCGGGCCTGATCGATGTTCATTTTTTCAGTCCCGACACCGGATTTGCCGTCGGACTGACAAACTCGAATCATAGTCAATCGAGTGGCGTCATCCTATTCACATCTGACGGCGGACAGACTTGGGAAAAACGCTTCACGTCGACTAGGACCGGAGAATGGTTCTGGAAAATGTCGTTCCCATCCCGGCGAGTCGGCTATGTTTCGCTTCAGAGGAACAATGAGACACCGATCTTTTTCGTGAAGACTACGGACGCAGGGGAGACATGGGACGAAAGGATCTTTTCCGGCGTCTACTATTTCGTGCAGGGAATCGGGTTCATCGATGAAAATGTCGGATGGATCGGCGGGAACAGCAGCTTCCCGACCTACGAAACCCGGGATGGCGGTGTCACTTGGGATCCGGCAGGGTTTGGGACAAGGATGAATCGGGTTCGCTTTCTTGGCGACACTCTCGCGTATGCAGTTGGGAGCACTGTCTACAAGTACCGTCGTATGTCGCAGATAGAGCCTGAGCTACCTGGAGATGACGCCCGGATATCGTTAGAACAGAACCACCCCAATCCGTTTGGGTTGCAGACTGCTTTCATTTACGAGCTGAGTGAGCCCGCCAACGTGCTTGTTAGAATAACGGATGCTGCCGGTCGACTGATCTGGGCCTTCTCGAAGCCAGAGTCGGCGGGTAGGCACACCGTGATCTGGGATGGTCGCGATGATTCCGGAGCGAAAGTCTCGGCCGGCCCCTATATCTACGAAGTCGCCACGAGACGGGCCAGCAGAGCTCGTGTGATGCATTTGGTGAGGTGACCAGCTTGGTACTTGGTACTTGGTACTTGGTACTTGGTGCATGGTACTTGGTACTTGGTGCATGGTGCATGGTGCATGGTGCACGGTGCACGGTGCGCTCGGTAAGGCCGTTTAGCGTTTAGCGTTCAGCGTTTAGCGTTCGCTACCGTTTCTCGTTTAGCGTTTAGCGTCTCAGAGACGTTACATTGCTTCCCGCCGCAACATCAGCGACCAATCGATCCTTCTCGTCCGGACATCGATGATTCACGACACGATTTCGCACTACAACGTCCTCGGAGAGCTGGGCCGCGGCGGCATGGGCGTCGTCTACAAGGCTTCGGACACGAAGCTGAACCGGACGGTCGCGCTGAAGGTCCTTCCAGAGAACATGCTCACAACCTCGGACGATCGCGCCCGGTTCTACCGCGAGGCGCGTTCGGCCGCTGCACTCCACCACCCGAACATCGCGACCGTCTTCGAGATCGATGAGCACGACGGTCAGCCGTTCATCGCGATCGAGTTCGTGGACGGGCAAACCCTCGAGGAGCGCATCGCAAAAGGACCGCTACCGTTGAAGGACGCAGTGTCCATCGCCTCCCAGGTTACGGAGGGCCTCAAGGTTGCCCACGCCGCCAACATCGTCCACCGCGACATCAAGTCGGCGAACGTCATGCTGACACGCGACGGCAAAGCGAAAATCCTGGATTTCGGACTCGCCAAGACAGCGGCCTCGACCAAACTGACGCAGATGGGGTCGACGCTCGGCACCGTTGCCTACATGAGCCCGCAGCAGGCGCGCGGCGAGGAGGTCGATCATCGGACCGATCTCTGGTCGCTCGGCGCCGTACTCTACGAGATGATTTCGGGCAAGCTTCCGTTCCCGGGAGATTTCGAGCAGGCTGTTGTGTACTCGATCCTCAACGAGGAGCCGAAGCCGCTGACGGCCGTTCGGACCGGCGTGCCGATGGGACTCGAATGGATCGTAAGTAAGCTCCTCGCGAAGGATCCGGAAGACCGGTACCAGAGTGCGGCGGATCTCCTGGTCGACCTCCGGAACGTCGATCTCTCGGCGGTCGGATTGAGCAGGGTCAAACCCCTGTCGGGCGTCCTACCAGAAGCCGTCGCCCTCCCGTCTTCGTCCGCCGGCCGGGTCCGAGCAGTATCCTGGCCGATGATGGCCCTCGCGCTGGCCGCGGGCATCGCGGTCACGGCGCTCACGTGGTATCTGTGGCCGAAAGAGCAGGTTTATGTCGAGCGATCGGTAAAACGATTTGAAGTACGACTCCCCGTGAAGGGGAGTATTGCCGGGTTGGACATCAGCCCGGACGGCG
>DATKEJ010000515.1:0-7259 GCA_035512315.1 Rhodothermales bacterium
GGCTTGAATAAGACGTCCATAAAGAAGGTGACGTTTATCCCGGCACCGGTACGTACTCAACGCGATCGAACGGGAAAAGGAGATCAAGAAGTGGAACCGGCAGAAGAAAATCACCTTGTCATCCCGAAGGAGCGCCAGCGACTGAGGGACCTATAAATCCGAGGCGACCGCGACCTCCTTCCTGGACGTTTTAATTAGCAGCGCCCTTGTCATCCCGAAGGAGCGCCAGCGACTGAGGGACCTATAAATCCGAGGCGGACGTGACCTCCTCCCTGGATGTTTTAATTAATGGCACGCTTGTCATCTCGAACGGAGCGCCAGCGGAGTGAGAGACCTATAAATCCGATGCGGCCGTAACCTTCGTACGGGGAGCACAGCGGGGAGAGCGGGACTACCCCACCCTCGAAACCGACGTCTTCTGGCCCGCCTGCCCGCTGCCCCACGCGTCCAGGCACTTCTTCGCCGTCACCTGCACGTCGGGCGGAATCGTCGCCACGCCGCGGCCGTAGCCGAGGTCGATCAGCGCATCCCCCGCCAGCGCCTCGAACAGCGCCACATCCGACCGGCTCATCTGCGAGCGCCAGTCCTGGAATCCGTTCGCCCCCACGTCGAGCTGCATGAACGACGACTCGTCGGCCAGCATGTCGGCCTCGAAACTCAAATCGAGGAACCCCGTCACGCCCCTGAGAACGGTCTCGGGATCCTCAACGAGATCCTCAAATCTTAGCTCGGTGTAAAAACGCCCTCCGAGCTTCACGCCGTCGCGCCGCGCAGTCGATACCATGGACTGCCACCACAACGCGCTCGTCCCGACCGGCACTGACTCGCGGGCCGCCACTTCCATGGTCAATCCTTCCATCGTCGTCGTCCGCTCGAGCACGGACATCGCCACGTCGCGGCCGTCGCGCACGACATGGATGTACCTCGCCCACGGGAAAAGCTCGTGCAGAAGCCGCACGTTCCGGCAGTAGCTCGGCGCTTTGATGCCGACGAGCTCCTTCCCGCTCTTCTCCGCATAGCGATTGTAAATATTGGTCACGAAACCGCTGAACGTCCGCGCCGTGCCGCCCGCCCTGTAGACCTCCACGTCGCTGAGGCCCAGCCGGTCGAAGTTCTGGAAACTCCTCACGCGCTCGATCAGGTCGTCGTTGATGGCGATGTCCCCGCGGTGGCCCGCTTCCGCAAGCACGGCGGGAATGAAATGCGTGTCGTTCGCCACCGACATCATCGAATGCCGGTTCAGCAACTGCTGGACGAGGGAAACGCCCGACCCCGGGCATCCGACGATGAATACAAACGGATTAATGCTCTGCGGCTGGCGGCGATCTTGGTTCTGCCTGCCGGCGTCGGCGTGCTTGGTCGAGAACAGCACCGGACCCGGCGACGAGCCGTGGAAGAAATCGGCGTACGCGCCGCCTTCCTGGACGAGATCCGCGTGCGAGCCCGTTTGAACGATTGTCCCCTTGTCCATAAACACGATCTGATCGCACCGCGCCGCGAGACGCACGTCGTCGGTGAGAAGCAGCGTGGTGCGCACCTGCGCAACCTTGTCAATTGCCAGCATGACGGCGCGTTTCGCTTCCTCGCCGAGCCCTTCCGTGGGCCGGTCGATGATCAACAGCGGGGGCCGTCGGTACGCGGCGCGCGCGAGACCGAGCAGCTTCAGCTCGCCCCGGCTCAGAACGAGGCCGTTGGCGCCGATGACCGTGTCGACGCCGTCGGGCAGTTTCTCGGCCCAGGAAAGACTGTTCGCCTTCGAGAGCGCTTCCTTCACGTCGTCGATCGGAGCGGTGGGATCGTCGCCTGACACGTAGTCGCGCACGGTGCCTTCGAGGCAGATCCCGTCGTGCGGAATCGCCGAAATCTGAGCGCGCACCGTGTCGGGATCGAACTGATCCACGTCGAGTCCGTCGATGAGCACGCGTCCCCGCTCCGGTCGGATGAGGCCGGTAATGATCCGCGCGAGCGGCAGCCTGCCGCAATTCGATGCGCCGACGAACGCGATGCGCCGGCCCGGGCGGATCGCGAGCGTCACGTTCTCCAGCCCTCCCTGCTTGCCGTCGTCGTGCAGCGTCACGCCCGTGAACGCGAGCCGGCCTTCAAACTTAGGAGCGTTCGGCACGGTCTCCGCCGGCGGCCTGATGTCGAGGGCGACGAGAAGCTTCTCGATCTCCTCCCTCGCCTCGCGCGCCGAATAAAGATTTACGAAGGACTGCTGCAGCTCCGCCATCGGCTCTCGCGCCAGTACGAGATACGCTAGGAAGATGGACAAACTTCCCACCGACAGCTCTCCTTTCATCACGAATCCCGCGCCGAGCCACAGAATCACCGCGACGCCGAAAGCCAGCACCATCTTCGCCACACCGTGCGCAAAAAAGCTGACCGCGTCGGTGTTGGGTCCCAGCAGCGACCGCGACCACGACCGCACGGACCTGATCCGCTCGATCATGCTGTTCGTTGGAAACCAGAACAGCGGCAGCATCGCCGTAGCCAGAAGACCCAGCCTCCAATCGATCACCATCATGACGACCACCATGAGCACGATGCTCGTCGAATGCTTCAGGAGCGGGACGATCGATCGGCCGATGCTGTCGCGCAGCGTCCTCAGGTAAACGGACGATTTCGCGGCGGGCGCGGCGTGAAATCCCAGCTCGTCGCGGGTCGCGAATGCCAGGTAGCCGAACAGCCCGCGTCGAATGCGTGTGATCGTCTGGTCGACCAGCCTCCACGTGCCTCGCCCCGCGTGCCAGAGGCACATGAGCGTGAACGCGGAAATGAGGATGAGAAGCGACGCGGCGAACCCGATCACGAACGGCGTCGTGTCGGCCGGGTTGCCCGTCATCATGTCGAAAACCCACTTCAGGGGCCAGGGAAGCGCGACGCGGAAAATGGCCGCGACGAATATCGCCAGGATCGGCGTAATGGCCGCCTTGCGATCCATCAGAATGGCCGCGCGGGCGTATCCGCGCATACCCTTCTGATACTTCGAGGTACCGCTCCCCATGGATCCCAGCTGTTTCATCACCCTGCGCCGACGGCCGTAAGGGTTCTTCCTTCGGAGTCGGACTTCAGGCCGGTCGCGATCAGGACCTTCCCGGCCACCGAGCGCCACGAACAGTGCTGGCGGACATACGCGCTGGCGGCGTGTCCCAATCTACTGCGTAGCGCTTCGTCGACCCGCAGCGAGTCGATGGCCTTGGCGAGCGCCACGAAATCCCCGGGCGGGCACAAAAGCCCGTTCTGCCCGTCGGTGACGATTTCCCCGGGCTGCCCGATGGAGCTGGTCACGACGGCGAGACCGCTCGCCATGTACTCAAACAGCTTGAGCGGCGACTCGTAAAACTGTTCCTTTCTCGGATACGCGGCCACGGCCACGTCCATCGACGCGAGCAGGCGCGGGACGATACCCGGAGATACGGCACCGGTCAACTCTACCGCGCTCGCAATTCCGACGCTGGCGGCGGCCTTGCCGATCGTTTCGCGGTCGGGCCCATCGCCCACCAGGAGCAACCGGGCGCGCGGGTCGCGGCGGTGGAGGATGGCAAACGCCTTGATCAAGGTATCGAGCCCTTGCCGAAGCGACAGGGTACCGGCATAGCCGACTGTGAAGACGCCCTGTCGATCCGGAAGGGCAGGAATCAAACCGGGCTTGAAACGCTCCGGGTTGGCCCCGTTCGGAATGACGCGAACCTTGCCGACCTCGGACGTTCTCGCCCGCAAATAATCTCCAATCTCTTTTGAAATGGCCACCAGAAGCGTCGCGTCAGTGAAGGCGCGCTTGGTGACCTGCCGCGCTCCGCCGACGTCCTTGAGCTGGCGCGTCGCGGCGCCGATCTCGATGAGGGGTTCGTTGACTTCGAGGACGCCGGGAATTTTGTTCGACCGGGCGAACGACATGCCGCCGAATCCCCATACGCTGTAGCGCTCATATACCAGGTCGAACGGACCGTGGTTGGCGAGCGCCTGCATGAGCTGACGATTGCTGGTAAGGAGGGTCTCTTCGAGCTCGATCTGCGACTTGGCGACCGGCCGCGGAAACTCGCAGACCTTCAGGTCCACCAGATCCGGCGGTGCGTAACCGTCCTGCGTATGCATGAACAGAGTCACGTCGGCGCCCTCTGCACGAAGAGCCCGGATGACTTCCTGGGCATGCACGCTCGACCCCTGGCTCCCGAACACCGGGACGTAAGGATCTGCGTTGATGTACGCTATTCTAATCATCGCGTTGACGAGACACGCCCTCGTCGGGCGTGTCGGTTAAATAGCCTCTGTATGTCCCTCGCGACCGCCTCCGCGCCCAGAAAAAGGGCCGAGCCTCAGTGACCGTCATCCCGAACTTGCCTGCGCCCGCGTAGGCGGGTCATCCGGGATCCAGCCCGCCTCCGTCCTCACTCCACCTGCAGCGGAGAGCAATCCCTCATAAAAAACAATCTACTATAAAACGCGCAACATGTGCGCAAAAGGGATCATCAGACCCCGTTGACCTCGTGAAGAAGCGGATTCCGAACGCCGTGGCTTCGGACCTCCTGCTTGGCCTGCATCGCCTGATCCTCGGAGTCGAACCGGCCGAGGGCGACCCGAAATACCGTGCTGCCCTTGCCGCCGCTGTCGATTATTACGAAGGAGCGATATCCGACCGATCGGAAGCTGTTTGCGAGTGCGTCCGCCTCCTGTCGCATGAAGAAGGTCGCAATGACCCAGGTGTAGTTTCCCTGGGCGCCTTCCTGCAGACCGGACGAGTCCGAGCCTTTTGGGACCGGTTTGGTCCTCGTAGCTTTCGTGGCGACTTCGGAGACGGGCGGCGCAACGGTCTTCGTCGCAGCCGCCTCACCCTTCGAGGTCTCGTTCGGCGTCGCCACTGCCGGTTTCGCCTCCGCTACGGGCGCCGGACGGCGGGGTCGTTCCCCGAGCACCACGACCTCGATGGTATCCCTCGACATGCCTTTCGGATTGCTGGCGATGGCCTCGATCGTGTACCTCCCCGGCTCGTCGAACCGGTAGACGATCGGATTGCCCGGGACCTCCGTCCCGTCGCTGACTCTCCATTTGTACGCCGTCAGGTACGGCGTATTGACCCGGACGCGATACGTTTCCGCCTCCCCGACCTCCAGCGTGTCACGGCCGTATATCTGGATGATTTCCACCGGCTTGACGGTTTCCCGCACCTGGACCTGCGCCAGGACCGGTGCGGTCGTCGCGACCACAATCGCCGTCGCGGCTGCGACCAACCGGCGTCGGCTCCAATCGACTGCTTGCATGGCAGGATCCTCCTGATCTTCGCTTCACGCGGTCAATTCTCTACGACGTCTCCACCGCTGAAGATCGCCGTATTTCCCTGAATCTCAAATGTAGTGCCGTCAGACTTAACGATCATCTGCCCGCCGAGCGTGAGTACGACTTCGACGTTCCCATTCTCGCCAGTCACCCGAATTGTCACCGACACGAGCTCGGCCGGCTGCGGATTCTCGCCCTCGTCCGGTACGTCGGCAGCGACCACGAACGTGAACTCGGTGATGCCCGGCCCGCGGAGGACGTTATCATATCCGGAACCGCCCAGGAACACCGTGTCGTCGAGAATAACGTTGACGTTACCGACCGCCTGCACGTTCGTTCCGTCTGCCGTCACCCGTATGTTGGTGCCGCCCACCAGCGGATTTCCGTTCTGGTCGGTGACCGTCATGAAATAGACCTGGTCCAGCGCCGCGAACGACGGCGTCACCGATATGACCGGGAAGCCCGAGAACACCATCGGCGTCGACCCCGTCACGGGCGTGTGCTCTTCGTCGGCCGTAGAAGCCGTTATGAGCGCGATGCCGTCCGGCGGCAGCGGGTTGCCGGAGATCACCAACACGGATCCCCGCCCGTCCTGGTCGGTGTCGATCGAACCCTGGACCACGGCGTGCGACGTCTTGAAATACACTTTGGTGCCTTGTTTGACCGGGTTCGAGTGCCTGTCGCCCACGATCACGCTGACGGTATTGGTCAGGCCGAAGAGCCGCAAACCGGGGAAATTGAACCTTGCCGGCCCGATGCTGAAGTGCGTCTGATCGGGGAAGCCTCCGTGTACGACGAGGGTCACCGGCAGCGACCTGATGGTTCTGCCGTCGACCACACTCGATGCCAACACCTGGATGGTCCCGGCCAGGATGCCGCTCGACACGTTCACCTCGACCTCGCCGTCGGCGTTGGTTCTGGCCGTTTCAGGGGCGAGGAACTCGCCGCCGTTCGGCCGGTCGCCGAAGCTGAACGCCACGTCGATCTGGTTGTCGAGCGAGAGGCGGTCGCCGGTGCTGTCGGTGAGGACGAACCGGATGGTCGACACCTCGACGGCGCCGCTCTCGCGAATGCCGATCGTCGACGGCAGCGCGGATAGCAGTTGAATGTTCGACGCCTTGCCCGACACATCTTCGCCGACCACGCGCGTGACGCGCAGCGTCGGCACTTCGATCGTGCGATCGGCCACGGCGGTTACCTCGAGCGTCGGGCTTGGAAGAAACCCATCCTTCGTCGCCGTCACCCGAATCACGGTCGTGGAATCGATGTCGAACGTGTACGAGAAACGTCCATCGGGACCGGTCTCAATCAGTTCTTCGTCGGGCGGCACGAAGCGGACGAAAGCGCTCGGCACCGGGTCGCCTGTCACGGCGTCCACGACGATCCCAGTCAGCGTCGTATCACCCGACTCCGTGGAGTCACACCCTCCCGTAACCAGCATGACCGTGACGGACACAGCGAGCAGTCCCCACGACCACAGCGACCCGATCACAGATCTTCTATATGCAGCTGTCATTGTTCTCAAAGTTTTTCGAAAAGATCGTTGCTTGCGCGTTTGCTCACTGGTTCTCGGCCGGTGAAATCCCGGCTTCTTGGTCCAGCGTCTCGGGATGAAGCTCTGCCGGCCATTGCGCCGGAATACGCGGATCGAATCGTCGCATGATGTCGAGTACCTGCTCGCGCGACCGCTTGTGGTAATCGCCGGCGAACGGTTGTTCGGCGCGTTGCGGGAGGCCGTCGATCAGACGAGCCCTAAGCACCATGAGTAGTTCGCGGTGCGTGGTGATCTTTGTTTCCTTTCCGAATATGTACCGCAGGCCGAACACCCACCACGGAAGATCTCGTAATACGGGTATGCCCGCGCGGTCAACGGTTTCATCCGTCTGGTACAGCCCGCCGATCACCGTCCTCTCGTTGTCCAGCAGGAGAACGTCCGTCTGCGCCCTGCTGCGATCGATCGCGATACCGCCGAAGGACGGGCGGCT
>DATKEJ010000516.1:0-3035 GCA_035512315.1 Rhodothermales bacterium
GGATCGACAACCACCTCGTTGGGAGCGGAGTTCGACCGGACCGGACCGGTCGCCGCATCGTACGGACCGATGATGACGGGAGGACGGTCCGCTCCGGTCGCTCCGATGAGGTTCGTGCGGTCGTGGTACAGACCCACTCCCGCCCGCAGCATGGACTGACCGTCGCCGTTGACGTCGTAGGCCACGCCGATCCGCGGTTCGATCGTGGTTTGCTCCACCAGGTCATCTGCCATTACGCGGAGGCCCAGATTCCAGGTGGTGCGGTCGCTCTGAAACCAATCCTGCTGGGCGAACGCATACACCTCGGTCACCGATGGCGAAAGGCTCGTCTCCGGGATGTGCAGAGCACTGGTGGGGTTGCCCTGAGCGTTGTGGGAGATCGAAAGATACGGGACCTGATACGACTCCTGCTCGAAGCGGTCGTACCCCGCACCGAACTTCCAGCTCCGCCTGCCGCTGAACCAGTTGAGCTTCTCGTTGATCGCAAAATTCGTGATCTCGTTCTCGGTATCCGGTGAGTTGGTGCCCGTGAAGTCGAAGATCAGACCGAGCACGGGATCCGTACGCACGAACGAACGTCGAGGCTCGTCGTTCCCGGAATCGAAGTTCCGGTCAACGGTCGTGAAGTTGACGATCGATTCGAGAGCCATCTTGTCGCCGAACAGATGAACATCGCGGGCGATCAGCCCGAGGCTCACGTTCTCGTGGTACTCGGGAACCATGGTGTCGAGGGAAGCGCGAAAGATCGAGTTCAGGACGTCCGCGGTCTCGTCGACGTAATTCGCGGAGACGCTGAAGGTGTTGCTGACCGCGAAATCGTGAGAAATCTTGGCGGTCATTCGATTCCGCTGTGTGTCGTTGGCCGTGAGTCCGAGATCCCTGAGGAACGGCCCGACGACGAACCGGCTCTGGTTGAAGTCGTAGCCGAGCTCGTGATCGTCCCGCTCGTATGTGGCGAAGAAATGTGTGCGACCGCGAATGATCGGTCCTCCCAGGCTGAGTGACCCCTGCGTCCGATCGAACTCCTGCGGCGGATTCTCCACATAGTCGTCGCTCTGATACTGGGCGGTGACGCTTCCCTCGATCACGTCCGTACCGGTCCGGGTGACGACGTTGATGATGCCGCCCGAGCCGCTTCCATACTCGGCCGAGAAGAGGGCCGTATTGATCTGAACCTGTTCAATCGCGTCGATATTGAACGCTTGCAGGGCGGTCCCGACCTGGAACGTCGCGCCCACATTTGCGCGCGGACCGGCCAGGACCTGGACGGAAGCCACGTCCTCGTAGTTCAGATCACTCCGGTCGTTGTTCAGCGCGCCGTCGATCAGGAACGTGTTCTGGTTCGAACGCGCGCCATGAACATTGAAGCTGTTCTTCGGCCCGCGCGAGTTCAGAGTACCTGACGGAACGCCGGCCTGAACGCCGGGCACGGTCAGCAACACGTCGAGAAAATTGCGGTTCTGGAGAGGGAGATTCTGAATCTCCTCTTTGGAGATGTACTTGTTCACCTCCGATTTGACTGTTTCGATGCGCGGCAGCGCTTCTTGAACCGTGATTTCATCGGAGACAGAGGCCATCGGCCGGAGGTCGACATCGATCTTCAACGTCGACCCGTGCTTCACCTCGACATCCGCCGTCTGCACGGTGTGATAGCCCGACGCCTGAACCGTGAGCGTGTAGGTACCCGGCCTGATGTTGACGAGCCGATACATTCCGTCGCCATCCGCGGTCGTTCGCGCGGGAGTCACGCGGCTCGGCGAGGTGAGGGTCACCTCGGCGCCGGCAACGCCTTCTCCGCCAGGCGTGGCTACGCGGCCGACGATCTCGCCGGTGGTGCTGAACTGCCCGACTGCGGCACTGGTCAGAAACGAGATGAGCAGAAAAACGGTCGCAATACGCGTCGATCGGTACATCCCTGGACCCTCCTTCCGAGCCCGACTCCTGTCTGGATTTTTCAGCACGGAGGGGCGGTCACCGCCCTTTCAGACCTCCGCCCTCCGTCTGCCGCCGCGGCCGCCCCGGAGAGCCAGCCGTCGACGTATCGAACGAACTCCGTGATGTGACTTTCGGCCGCGCTCTCGGCCGCTGCATCGTTCCGTGCGGCGATCGCCTCGACGATCTCCACGTGATGCGGGATCGACTCTCCGCCGATGCTCACTCCCAGCGCTGCCATGAGTAATCGGATGTTCTGTGTGCTGCTTCGAATGAGATGAAGCGTCGAAGCGACGAACCGGTTGTGTGAGGCCTCCGCGAGGACTTCATGGAAATCGACCGCCGCGTGCGCCGCAAGGTCCGCGCTCGGCAGGCTGTGCCGCTGGGTATCGACGATGCTCCGCAGCCGCGCGACATCGTCCGGGGAGGCATGCAACGCGGCGAGCCGGGCCGCTTCCCGTTCCAGGACACGACGCGCCTCGAGCGCCTGCCGCAACTCCAGGAGAGTGGCTCGCCCGACGCTTGCGAGCTGCCGTTCCGTCAACTGCGATGAGGCACTCCGCCGGCGCGCCTCCTCGAGATACCGGCGTCCTTCTGGCGTAAGGAGGCGCCCCTTATTGCTGAGCTTGGCCGTCACGCCCAGACTGTCCATCTGCAGGAGGACGCGGCCGATCGTCGGCTGACTGAAAGGGCGCCCGTACGCCGCGAGCCGCGCCCTCAATGCACCCGATCCGATTGGCTCGGTCAGTTGAGCCAAGTGCTCGAGCACCTGAAGCTGCACGATGTGCCGGTTAGCCATGAGGGGAACCGCTGATCACGCAATATTGGTCTGATCTGTGTGACACGCAACCAAAAGTCGCAGGTCAGGCATATTCACAACGTGATCACTAATCAAAGGTAGGCAACAGATCAGTGGGGGGTCGCCGTTCGCCTTCGGGCGAGAGAATGCCGCGGCCCCTCAGCGGGTTTCCACTCCTGCCCGCCGCGTGTATCATTCGCGACTTCAAGGTGCCGGGGTAGCTCAGTTGGTTAGAGCACCAGATTGTGGATCTGGGGGTCGCCGGTTCGAAACCGGCCCCCGGTACCAGTTCCCTCGCTTCGCT
>DATKEJ010000517.1:0-11418 GCA_035512315.1 Rhodothermales bacterium
AGCCGGGCTTCAGCCCGGCGAGGACCGCCCGGGCAAAAGAGTCGTTGGGGGCTGAAGTCCAGAGGTATTCTACCGTGCCTCCTTCCCCACGCTGAAGCGCGGGGTGACTCCCCGTATCCGAATGCAGCCGGCGACGCGACGAACACGTTCGGACTTTTGGGCTCAGCCGCCCCCGGCGGGGGACCAAGCTCTAGAGCGATTTCCTACGGCGCGCTGAACACGATGTCTCCACCGACCACGGTCAAGACGACCCTGGCATCCCGGATGTCGACCGGGTCGATCTGTGTCAGGTCGGCGTCGATCATCGCGAAATCGGCGAGCTTTCCGATTTCGAGCGAGCCTTTGATATTCTCCTCAAACGACGCGAAGGCCGCGTCGATTGTGTAGGCGCGGAGAGCCTCCTCGACCGATATCTTCTGTTCGGGCACCCAGCCGTCGTCGTTTGCCCCGTCGAGCGTGCGACGGGTTGTTGCCGCATAGATCCCTTCAAGCGGAGTTGGTGGCGCGACATACCAATCGCTGCCGAAAGCGAGGCGCGCCCCGTTGTCGAGGAGGCTTCGGAAGGCGTACGTCGTCTTGATCCGATCGGGTCCGATAACTTTTTCGGCCCAGCGACCGTCGTCGATGGCGTGATACGGTTGCATGCTGGCGATGACGCCCAGTTCTGCAAAGCGCTCGAGATCTTCCGGATCGATGTGCTGGGCGTGCTCCATCCGGAATCGACGGTCACGCGGTCCGTTCTCACGCGCTACGCGGTCGTAAATGTCGAGCAGGGTTCGGATGGCCCGGTCTCCGATGGCGTGGGTCATTACGTGGAGGTCATTTTTGTCGGCGGCGCTGATCCACGAGTACAGATCCGCCTCGGTATTTACGAGCAAGCCGGTATCGTCCGGCGCGTCGGTAAACGGTGTCAGGAACGCCGCGGTGTGCGATCCCAACGACCCGTCCACGAAGCCCTTCAGGAGGCCAATGCGGAGCCAGTCGTCTCCACGGCCCTCCGATTCGACCAAGTCGTGCAGTTCGGTGTGACGCGACAGGGGGAGGCTGGCGTAGATGCGGGTCTTGAGCCGGTCTTGCAGGTGGGCCCGGCGGAAAGCCTCGAGAGCGGCGTTCAATCTAATCGATCCACCATCGTATCCCGCGTCGTGGACGGACGTTACTCCCTGCTCGGCGACGTACGTCATGGCTGCGTCGAGTGCGCGATCTTCCTGGTCTTCCGCGGGGTTGGGGATATGTGGCTGCACGAGACCCATGGCGTTGTCCTTGAATACGCCTGTCAGGCTCCCTTCACGGCGGACGATGGTGCCGCCATCCACGTCTTGGACGTCACCGTCGATCTCGGCCAATTTCAGCGCGTGTGTATTCGCCAGCGCCATGTGGCCGTCGAGCCGGTTGACCCATACGGGATGATCCGTCGTAACGGAATCGATCCAGCCCCGCGACGGAAGCTCTCCGCCCCACCGCTCGTGGTCCCAATCCCCGCCGGTAATCCATGATCCAATCGGGACTGTCTGCGCATAGGCCCCGATGCGTGCGACGAACTCGGCCGGCGTCTCCGCGTCTCGCAGCTGAACGGAGGACAGGCGGAAACCCCCGTCGAGGAAGTGCACGTGCGAATCAATGAACCCCGGGACGACGAACTGTCCTTCGGCGTCGATAACGAGCGCCGCGGATTTCGCAAAGGCCTCTGCGTCTTCGTTGCTTCCGACAAACGCCAGCGTGTCGCCGCGGACGGCAAGGGCCTGGGCGATGGGGTTCGCCGGGTCAGCGGTCCAGACACGCGCGTTCAGGACGACGAGGTCGGCGGTCGGCCGGCGCATGGTGCCCATGTCGTTGCAAGACATCAGCAGGAGTGAGGACAGAGCGAGAACGAGGATTAAGCGCATTTGGCGTGCCGGGATAGTTCTTTCCGTTTCAATGACACGCGCAACGAGGCCGGCTAGCGCGCCATGGGCGTGGAAAGTGGATGTTCGATTATAGGAGTGAGGGGTTTATAAACCTGTCAGGTCTTTAGACCTGTCACGTCTTTAGACCTGTCACGTCTTTAGACCCGTCGGGTCTTTAGACCTGTCAGGTTTAGCCGATCCAAAAAAAAGGTAAAGCTACTACAGCTCTTCCACCCGCAGGCTATCGAGCACGACGTCCGACAACAGCGGCAGTTCTCCGGCCTCAAACGCCTTTGCTGCCGTTTCCACGTTGTATCCGAGCGAGTCGGCCGTGTAGTTCAGGTAGTCGGCGAAACGAATTCCTCCGATCTCGCGGATGTTGACGGCCTTTCGGAATCTCGAGGTGCCGCGCTGGGTGTAGTGATAGGCCAGGTAATCCATTGTTGCGTCTTCCGCGTGGAACCAGAAGACGAATCGGTCATCGTAGTCGCGGCCGCCGCCATCCGGTTCAAATGTCACTTCCACACGCTCATACGGCCGGCCCTCAACCGTCTCGGAGCCCAGCGAACGCTTGACGACGGCCGGATCGTTCAGCTTGTACGGTAGCAGGGCGAAGTAAACCACCGAGTTCACATCCTCCGTCCAGATGTTGTACTCCCGCTGGGTCATCTCATACGGCTCGCCGTTCGCCGTCCGGGTGAAGCCGTCGTTCGACAACACCTCGACGATGCTTCCCGACGAGTCCGAATAGGTGCGCGTGTACGAAAACATCCCGCCGTCATTCAAGATGACGAACGGCCGGTCCCGAAATGTGAACTCGATCCGGGCGTTCATGTACCGGTCGCCGCCGTGGCGCTCAATGGCTCGGTCCACCATCTGCTGCGCAGGCGAAACGGGCTCACGGGGCGTGGTACAGGCGCCAAGGAGAGTAATGAGGATCGAGAAGTGAAGGAAACGAGGCATGGCGGATCGGTGGATTAGGCGAGTTTAGACGCCTGAGGCACCGTCATGTTACGGCTAGGGGGCCACCGACGACGCAGGATGCCACTCCCCCAAAAGTCACGGCGATCTCGGTGCGAGCGACGGGATGACAGGCTGCGTCCAGGCCCGCTCAGTTTCATCCGGGCGGTTTGGATTGGACTTTCGCTTCGAAGACACGACGCGCGCTCGGACGTACATCTCGTCGCCTTTGAGTTGATAGACGGCATCCGTCCCTTCGACTGAGGCCAGAACAACGCCTACTGAAGACTCGGAGCCGTTCGATCCGGCCTTCGATCCAATGAAATCCGTCGTGTACTTAATCCCCTGCTCCGGTCTGATCGAAACCTCGAGACGATCCGCGGTGCGCCTCACGTCTCGGAGGGTCACGCCGGTGGATGCATAGAACTCACCTGCCTCCATCGCCTCGATAACCGAACCTGGAGTCAGCGTGTCGGCCTTCACCATGATCCAGCCGCGGCCGGGGTTGGCGAGGGAGAGGTCCATCCCGTGGTAGTGGTGCGCATCGTCGACGGCAAGGCCGTACATCGGCTCGCCGCCCGTTGCAACGCGCGCCGTGAGGATGATATCCCACATCTCCTCAACCGACGGATGGTGTTCGTCGCCGTCGTTGTGGACGAGCGGATGTCCGTTATAAATCTCGAAGAACCGTTCTCGCTCCACCGCGAGCAAGTCATCCACCGAGATGGCCCACCCGAAGTTCGGGTGGTTGATGTGGGGGAAGATGGGCCGGTTGGTTCGGTCGCGCTGTGCCAGCACCGCGTCGATGTTGCGCTGAAGGACATCTACCACCGAGGATCCACCCTGAGGCGGGATAAGATCGACGACATTCGTCGCGTTGATGTGCAGGGGAAGTGACTCGAACCTATCGCTGATCTCCTCGCTTTGGATCAGAATGAATGCGTTCGGGTCCTCGAACGACGTTCTGAGCTCCTCGAAGGTTTTGAGGCGCACCCGCGTCGCTCCGGCGATCCAGACGGTATCGATTTCACTCCCGCCAAAGCGATCGGCATACTCGGTAAAGGCCGGGCGTAGTCTCTCGTCGACCACCAGCCAACGCTCACCGGTGGAGAGGACGTTGTGATCCGAGAGGGCCAGAAAATCGTAACCAGCCTCGCGGTACCATTCGACCACCATGTCGGGAAAGTCGTCGCCGTCACTCCACAGCGTGTGAGTGTGCAGATTGCCGCGGTACCAGCGGATATCGGGCTCGGTCGCCTCTTCGGTTTGTTTGCATGCCGCGATCATGCACAACAGGAGCGGGAGGGTAAGTTGTGTTCTCAAGACTCAGACAGAGAGTGAAGAAATGTCAGAACCGCGTCCCAGCTCGGCTCCGTATCGGTGCCCGTAAGATCGGAACGAAGCATCGACGATGCGTGGACGCCACTTTCGACCACAAACGTACGAAAGCCGGGATTTGAAAACGAACGCAATTGATCCTGGACAGACTCGATCTCCATCTCGGAATAGGTTGTGTGAGTAGACCGTTACCAGCTTCGTCCGAGTCGTCCGCGCGGCCAAACCTGTCCGGTCTAGAGACCCGACAGGTCTAAAGACGTGACAGGTCTAAAGACCTGACAGGTTTATAAACCCCTCACTCCTATAATTGAACAACAACCGTCTACGTCCAAACCCCAGGCCCTACACCCAATCCTGTTCGAGGAAGTCGGCCGACACGGATCCCCGGATGATCGCCTTACGAAACGATTAACCGTTGCCGAATCGTCGCCAAGTGATGATCATCGTGCTCGGCAACGAATACCGCGAGATCGATGATTCGCATCGGCTGCTTCAGCCTCGGATGATCCGACGCCCGCACGACGTCCCTCAGATCCAGGCCGGCGAGCCTTTCCGTGAACCGGTGTCGGAGCTCGGTGAACGATCCCAAAACCTCCTCGAGCGTCCGATCGTTGTGATCAGCCGCGTCCGTGGCTCGGTTGAGAAGGTCGGCGGGACGCATCTCAGGAGCTCCGGAGAGGATGTCATCTACACGTCCGAACCACAGCGGGTCCAGGTCGGCGAGGTGGCCCACGTGTTGCTGGATCGACCAAGCCCCTCCCGGGCGATCAAGAAGCGAAACGGTCGACGCCCCCGCGAGCAGCGCATCGAGCCGCGGTCTGGTCCCGATCAGGCGCTCCAAGACGAGCGGGAAGTACTCCGGCTCGAGCCCGAAATGAAAAACGCGCGCGAACCAGGGGGATATGGAAATCATGAATAACGACCGGTCTGAAACATTGCCCGCCCTTCTGAACGTATCTAGCGTTCGTGTTTACGAAATTAGGGAGCGTTACACTAGACCATCCGCCCGCACTTCAGCTTTCGACGAAGGCGGGCATCCACGCTTTGATCCCAAAATGAAGTCCATTCTTCGTCTATTCGCCGTTTTCGTTGTGTCGGCCATGTCTTTTTCAACACTCGTCGCTCAGGAAGTAGCCTATCGGATCGGCTGGGGCTCACCGAACAGCCACCTGTACGACGTCGAAATGCAGTTCCAGAATCCGGAAAGCGACCCGGTTTTAGTGCGCATCCCCGCGTGGCGACCGGGACGCTACGTGATCCAGAATTACGCGAGGGACATAATCCGTTTCGCCGCATCCGACGCTCAAGGTACCGCGCTCGCCTTCCGAAAGACGGACAAGGGCACTTGGGAAATAGATGCCGCCCCCGGCCAGGACGTCGTCGTTCGCTACCAGGCCTACAGCAAGGAGATGAATGCGGGCAGCAGCTATCTCGACGACCAGGAAGCGTACATCAACCCGGTCACCCTGCTGATGTACATCCCCGGGCAGGAGATGCTGCCCGTCACGCTGTCGGTGAAGCGCCCCGACGGCTGGAAGGCCGCCACGCAGCTCGTATTCGACTCCCGCCGTAACCTCTACGTCGCCGACAACTACCACGAAGTCGTAGACGCTCCACTGATTATCAGCCCGACGCTCGAACTGCTCTCGTTCGAGTTCGCCGGTGCGACGTTCGAGGTCGCAATCCAGGGCAGCCTGGACGCGGATCGACAGCAACTACTCCAGGATCTCCAGAAGATCGCCGAAGCGCAGGTCAACATGATGGGGGTCATCCCCTTCGACCGCTATGTCTTCCTGTACCACTTCGTCGATCGACCGATAGGCCACGGAGTCGAACACAAGAACTCGACCTCCATCGTGCTCGGACCTTCGTCCAAGCCCGATTTTTACAAAAGAATACTAAGCGTCAGTGCGCACGAGCTTTTCCACGCCTGGAACGTCGAGCGAATTCGCCCCGAGGAGATCTACTATCCCGACTACTCCTCCGAGCAATACACGACCACCATGTGGATTTACGAGGGCATCACGAGCTACTACACCAGCCTGACCCTGGTCAGATCAGGGCTCATAACGGAAGATGAGTTCCTGCGGAGAATCGCCGGGTCGATCAACTCGTTCGAATCGTCTTACGGGAAGAACATCACGAGCATCGCTATGAGCAGTTGGGACAGCTGGACCAAAGGGGAACAGGCGCCGCCCAACACGTACTTCTCCTTCTATACCGCAGGCGAAATCATGGGTCTCCTGCTGGACATGGAGATACGCGGGCGGACGCGAAACAGGCAATCCCTCGAATCGGTCATGCAGTACCTCTACGCAGAGTACGCCGCCCGCGGGCGGGGCGTGCCGGAAGACGGACTACAGCGGGCGATCGAGACGATCACCACCGGGACCATCGCGCCTTTCTTCGACGCGCACGTCCATGGCACAGAGCAGATCGAATACGATCGCTACCTGTATCACGCCGGGTACAGGCTGGGAGTAACTGAGGATCCGAACGTTCCATCGGTTAACCTGGGGATTCAGATGGCGGAAGGCCAGGATGACGTGGTGATATCCAGCGTGGTCCCCGAATCAGCAGCTTTCGAGGCGGGACTTTACGCGGATGACACCCTGGTCGCCCTGAACGGACGACGCGTCACGCGAGCAAACCTGAACGACGTTCTCGGCGAAATTGAGCCGGGAGAAACCGTCGCGGCGACAATCTTCCGCCGGAATCAGCTTCAAACAATCCAGATTGCCACTCAAGGCGGCGGAAACTCGAAGTACGAGTTGGTGCGACTCCCAGACACGAGCACGCTGCAGAACCAGACGCGTCGCGACTGGATGAATCTCGCGGCCGGATAGCCAGATCACGACGATCCCACTTCCGACATAAACGACGCAGTTCCGACCTCACGGTCGATGACGACGCTGCCAGACGGGGATGAAGACACGATTCGGGCCAATGAGCCTGCTCATACTCGGTACACTCCACTTGTCGTGTTCCACATCGGAGGAGTGGCCCGACACTCCTAGCAATCTCACCGCCTCGACAACTGACGAGCTCGAGCCCGCTTTCTCGCCGGACGGGTCGCAGATCGCGTACAAATCCGACCTCGTCGACGGTCTCGCCGCCGTTTTCGTGATGCCCGCCGGAGGAGGCGAGGGGAAGCGCGTAACAGGCACCCAGAACTGGCTCGGCCACTTCGCCTGGTCGCCCGACGGCAGGCGGATCGCCTACTCCTCCGATCTGGAGGCCCCGCCCGACATCTGGGTGGTATCCTCCGATGGATCCAACCGCAAGCGTCTGACCTCAGGTCGAGGACTGGAGTTTATCCCCCGCTGGTCACCTGACGGGACCGTGATCGCCTATTCGTCCAACGAAGGCGGATTCCACAATCTTTACCTCGTTCCGGCCGAAGGCGGGCCGATTCGAGCGATCACGACCGGCGCCGCCAACAAGTTCGATCAGCGTTGGTCGCCCGACGGCAGGTCGATGGCCTACATTTCCGACGATGGCGGGAAATCGAGCATTTGGGTCGTCGACGTCGAGTCGGGGCGAGAACGACGCCTGACCGGCCCCGAGTCGGCCGAGAACTATCCGCGGTGGTCGCCCGACGGCTCCATGCTGGCCCATCAGTCCGTCAGGTCCGGGAGCAACGACATCTACGTGATCGGCGTCGACGGAACGAACGAGCGCCGGCTCACATCGACTGACGGCGACGATTTCGACCCGCTCTGGACGCCGGACGGATCCTGGATAATCTTCCGTTCGGATCGAACCGCCGATACGGAACTGTTCGCCGTGAAGCTGGACGGATCCGCGGAGATCCAACTGACCTCCGACGGGTCGCACAAGGGCTCCCCCAGCGTCGCTCCTGACGGAGGCTCCGTCGTCTACTCGGCCAACCCCGCCAGGTCGAACATCTACAGGATTCCAGCAACCGGCGGCGCCCCCGAGGTCGTCAGTTCGGATGAACGGAACGAGTACACGCCACGCGTATCTCCGGATGGACAGTGGCTCGCTTTTCTCTCGGACCGCTCGGGGAATGAGGACGTCTGGGTCATGCCCGCCGGCGGAGGCGCAGCGCGACAAGTGTCGAATAGTCCGGGTGACGAGTGGGATCCGCGATGGTCCCCAGACGGGACTCGGCTGCTTTATGCCTCGGATCGGGCCGGGAACAGGGACTTGTTCGTGGCCGACCTCACCTCCGGCGCAGAATGGCAGGTAACGCGCGCCGAATCGAACGACGACGGCGCGCGATGGTCGCCAGACGGCAAGCGCATCGTATTCACGTCCGACCGCGACGGCCCCGGCGACATCTACGTTGCGACGGTGGATGGAAGCGAGGTCACGCGCCTCACGGAGGTTCGCGGCGCTTTTGGTCCGGTCTGGCATCCGCGGGGCGGAGCGATCTGCTTTACGCGAACCAGCGGAGAAAGCGGAGAGGCGCACCTCTGGCTCGTCAGCGTCGGCGGCGACGAACTGCGGCAGCTGACCGAATCGGGCTACAACGTGGGGGCTGAGTTCTCTCCCGACGGCTCGTCGCTGGCCTACAATCGTCACTCCGGCATCGGATTCGACGTGATGCGGCTCGATCTCGAAACGGGCAAGCAAATCCCCGTGGCGAGTTTCAAGGCATGGGAGGCGGGGCCGCAGTGGTCTCCCGACGGAACCAAGATTTCCTATCTGACCAACAAGGACGGCAACTACGAGGTCTACGTAAGCGATGCCGACGGACGCAACCGCGTCCGGATTACGAACTCTCCGGCCGACGAATCGTCTCCTGTCTGGTCGCCCGACGGCGAGACGCTGTACTACACCATGAGGGAAGGGCAGGGGGATGTGTTTCGGCTGGGGCTGGGGAAGTTGGTTGCGGCTCCTGTTCCGTAGGGCTCACAAACGAAGGTTACGTCCGCATCGGATTTAGAGGTCTCTCACTCCGCTGGCGCTCCGTTCGAGATGACAAGGGCTCTGTTAATTCAGACGTCCAGGAAGAAGGTCACGTCCGCGCCGGATTTATAGGTCCCTCAGTCGCTTCGCTCCTTCGGGATGACAAGCCGCTTTTGGAATAAGACGTCCACGAAGGAGGTGACGTTTATCCTTGGAGTTACGTATGCATGCCAGTACGTGTCTATTGGGCATGCGCAGCTACTACGTTTACATCATGGCGAGTCGGACGAAGGTCCTCTACGTTGGGGTATCCAACGATCTTTCGCGACGGGTTGCGGAGCACAAGAGGCGGCAGAAACCCGGTTTCACACGAGAATATTGGGCTAACCGGCTCGTCTTCTACGAGCGGCACCGATACGTACTCAACGCAATCGAGCGGGAAAAGGAGATCAAGAAGTGGAGCCGCCAAAAGAAAACCACCTTGATCGAGGACACAAATTCTGGCTGGGAAGACCTCCAGCCGCCCCGCCCGTGGCCTTCTTCAGGGACGTCTTGATTAATAATGTGCTTGTCATCTCGAACGGAGCGCCAGCGGAGTGAGAGACCTATATATCCGATGCCGACGGAACCTTCTTCCTGGATCCCGGATCAAGTCCGGGATGACGGCTGGACCTACCTCACCGCCGCTCTCAGCACGTAATCCGTAAACGCATCCTTAATCGACGGCACCGGCCCGTAGATATTCCAGCCGGTGAAGACGGCGACCAGGTTCTTTTCCGGCACTACGAACAGAAACTGACCACCGTATCCGCTTCCGGCGAGGATGTGGCTCGATCGGGCGCCCCGGAAAGGGACGAGCCACCAGTGATACCCGTAACCCTCGTTGTTCGCCGGATTCTGAGGCCAGGCGTCCTGCACGGCCGGACGTGAGGTCGATTGAACCCATCCCTCGGGGAGGATGCGCGTGCCGTTCCAGACCCCGTCGTTCAGATACAGGTAGCCGATCCGCGCCAGGTCGTGCGCCGTCAGGTACAGGCCTCCCTCGGTATCGGGAAGTCCGGTCGGCGTTCTTTTCCAGTAATACTTCTTGATGCCCAGCGGGCGGAACAGGTGCTCGCGCGCGTACTCGTCTATCGGCTTGCCCGACCCGTGCGACACGATGTGCGACAGGAGCTGGCTAACACCGCTGCTGTACGAGAAATGCGTTCCGGGTTCGCTCACCATCGGCCGGTCGATGACGAACTGCACCCAGTCGTCGCTCGCCTCGAGCTGTGCGGTGGGATTGCGCGCGTCGTCGTACGGGAAGGCAAACTCGTCCCAATCCAGCCCCGACCGCATGGTCAGCAGATCGTCGAGCGTCATATCCCGTTTGCGCTCGTCGAGGTTTGCGATCTCCTGCTCGTCGAAAGCCTCGAGAACGCGCATCTCGACGCCGGGCAGATCGCCTCGGCCGATGGCGATCCCCACGACCGCCGACGTCACGCTTTTCGTAATAGACTGCAGCGTGTGCAGATCGGTGCCGTGATAGTACGGATGCCAGTTGGGGCTGAAATAATTGTACTGATGCGACGCGGGATCACGATCGGCGTTGGCGGCAACGTAGTCGTTCTGGTACTTCTCATCGAAAACGAGGTGGCCGTTACGGATCACGACCAGCCGATCGACATAGCCGAACTCGCCCCTCCGGATGCGCTTATGCAACGCGTCGAGAACGGACAGATCCATTCCCTGCTCGCTCGGATCGGCCTTCCGCCACTGCTTCTTCGGCCAGACCGTCTGGCCGTGGACATCCTCCGCCCCGGGAACGGTCAGTCCGAGACCTAGAAACACCCCGATGAAAGCCAGGGTTAGAGGTCTGACGGCCCGTCTTCGCACCAGGTTCGACATGCCGCCTGCACGTTCTGTAATTGTTCTTGGAAATCTGTTAATCAAGAGCGGAATATGGGAAAGGAAGAGACTGCATACAACCCACTAACGCCGGAAGAGGAACGCGTCATCGTGCGCAAAGGCACCGAGACGCCCTTCTCCGGAAAGTACTACCTCCACGACGCGCAGGGCGTCTACACGTGCCGTCGCTGCGGCGCGCCGCTGTATCGATCCGACGACAAATTCAACGCCCATTGCGGATGGCCAAGTTTCGACGATGAGATTCCGGGGGCCGTCCGCCGCGAGACGGATGCAGACGGCCGCCGGACTGAAATTCTTTGCGCGAACTGTAACGGCCATCTGGGTCACGTGTTCGAGGGGGAAGGATTTACGCCCAAGAACATCCGGCATTGTGTTAATTCGGTGTCGATGGAGTTTCGGGAGCTGTGATGGCGCACGAAGACCGTCATCCCGGACTCGATCCGGGATCCAG
>DATKEJ010000518.1:0-2964 GCA_035512315.1 Rhodothermales bacterium
GAGTTGTCGAAATGATCGAATACTGGACGACGGCCAGCGCGCCGTCGTTCCGTCTTCGACCGTCGACAATTCTAGACCTACACCGTAGCGCTCTGGAAGGGCTGTCGCACTATGCAGGGAATTACCGGCCTGCCGGAATAGAGATCGGGGGAAGCAAGCACACCCCCGTACCAGCCCACCTCGTACCGCAGCACGTAGAGGAACTCTGCGATTACGTAAACGACAATTGGACACGTTCTCCGGTACGGTTGTCGTCCTACGTTATGTGGCGGCTGAACTGGATACACCCGTTTACCGACGGAAACGGGCGAACATCACGAGCACTCGCTTACCTAATCCTGTGTTGCAGGTTGGGCTACAGGCTTCCAGGTACCAATACACTCCCAGAGCAGATCGCCCAAAATAAGCGGCCCTACTACTTGGCTCTCGAAGCCGCCGATGGAGGAGACCTCTCCCCACTGGAAGATCTGGTTGCAGGAGCGATCGCTCAGCAGTTACTCGAAATTCACGAGGCCGCGCGATCTGATGAATATCGCGAGAGCCGACCTCCAACGCTGCATTGACATCTCACTTCACGGACTGAGAACGCTGAATTCCAGCCGTTCCAGCACCCCTGCGGCTTTTTCCATCGTCTCCTATGTAGCAGTTCTCTGATGCCCCAGCACGCGGGCTCCTCCGCCAACAGCATGCCCCGCTGCCAATAGGCAGTATCGGAGATGCTCGAAGGAAGATCGAACTTGCCTCCGACGCGAGGTCACCTCATACGGTGCCTTAATCCACTCGTGATGGACTCCGCCGGAAAACAATGATCTGGCACCAGCGTCGTCAAGGGCCAGGGTCGGCTGCTGCCGCCTGGCTATGCGGCTCCTCGATCTGCACGCCGATTGGGTTCGCCTTGATCGCGCGGACCGCTGCGTCGATACTGTAGGCGAAGAGGAGGCCTGTATTCTCACGTATCGTGGCCTTGGTCTTCTTGCCATTCTCGAACACTGGTTCTTCCTCATGCCGGAAGCCGGACACTACCCCGGCGACTGTAAGCCCGTTCGTTGCCTTGTTGGTGAACACTACAGGTCCGCCGGAGAACCCCCGGTTGTTATGGGCGTCCACCCAAAGGCTCGGGGCGTCTCTGTCGTGAACGTCGAATGCTGCACACACACCATGTTTCACAAAGGCAATCGGATATCCGAGGTTGACCCCGGACGCTCCCGAAATCATCCCATATGGAAATCCGACGAACGCCACTTGCTGCGACACGTACAACCCGTCCATTCCCGCGGCGAGCGGCAAGCTGGGAGAAACGACGACGGACGGAGCGAGGACGGCGATATCGACCTTGGCCGGCTTCACCTCAATCGAACGAACCTTGATCTTGTGCCAACCCTCCTCTCGACGGAGCTCGATCTCCCCTTCGGCCCCAATGTTCTCGACAACATGCCGTGCCGTAATCAGGTATTGCCGGTTGTCGACGTCGAGCGTGAAGGCCGTTCCCAACTGACCGGCATAGCGGATCTGAAAGACACGGGTCAATACGTTGTTGGTAACGATCTGAGTGGAACTCAGATTTGAAGTTACCGCCGTCATGATGCAGATGGCGATCGTCAGTCTGCGCATCTCAACCTCCTCGCTGGCCTACCAGATAGCCTTAATGTTGGACACGCGTCCCCCGGGAAAAGGAACCGGTCAACCCACTGAACATACGTCAAGCGCATACTCACATTGAAAGCACGCCGCGCCCGATGGCCCTTCTCAACTTCTGCTATTTCCGCCTCAATAGCTCCAGTTCTCACGGCGAACCGGCAACCGGTTGAGCACGTCCCGGTGGATGCGCCATTGCGGCATGCAACGATCCATCAACGCGACGAAGCGCGCGTTGTGAGTCGGCTCGATCAGGTGCGCCAGCTCGTGCACGAGCCTGAAGAAGAGGATGGCTAATCATCGCGCTCCGGTAAACAGGTCTTTGCTTTTCGGTTGCCTCTACGCCACGTAGACTTTTCGACGGGAACGGGCGGGCGGTTCTACGAGGAGTGGATCATGGCGCCGATGAAAGACCTGGCCCTCCGGGCTCGGTCCGCTGCTACCATCACTCCATGAGGGCTCGTCTGCTCGGGTCGGCGCTGGCCGTCGTGGTGTCGTTCGCCATTGCCTGGCTCCTGCTGGTTCTCGTTGTGCGGCCGTCCAACGAGCGCGACTGGGAGCGTGATCAGGAACGTCTGGCAACCGCGGAGCTCGACGGGGATCGGGTGACGATCCGCAACATCCGGAACTTCACCTATCGCTCGACCACCGACTACGACCCAGCCTGGTACGACCGCACCTTCGACCTCGGGTCACTCGATCGCGCCTGGTTCGTCGTCGAGCCGTTCGGCTCGTTCGAAGGTGCCGCCCATACGTTCGTTACCTTCGGGTTCTCCGATCGCGATTTCCTCGCCATCTCCATCGAGATCCGCAAGGAGAAGGGAGAGCAGTTTTCCGCGCTCGCTGGTCTCTTCCGGCAGTACGAGATCATGTACGTCATCGGAGACGAACGGGACCTGATCGGACTGCGCACCAACCACAGGCGCGATGAGGTCTTCCTCTATCCCGTGCGGGCGACGACCGAGCAGATCCAGGCGATGTTCATCGGAATGCTGAAACGCGCGAATGAGCTCGCCGGCACCCCGGAGTTCTACAATACACTCGTCAACACCTGCACGACCAATCTCGTGCGTCACGTCAACGACATCACCCCGGGGCGCATCCCGCCGAGTCCCGCCATTCTGTTTCCCGGCTACTCCGACCGCCTGGCCTTCGACCTGGGACTGATCGACACCGACCTGCCGTTCGAGCAGCTCCGCGAGCGCTACCGCATCAATGATCTCGCGATCGAGCACGCCGACGCACCGGACTTCTCACACCGCATTCGGGGAGTTGAAGGCCACGGTCAGATGAGCTCTCGCGGATTCGATTCAAGGATGTAGAGATACT
>DATKEJ010000519.1:0-28496 GCA_035512315.1 Rhodothermales bacterium
TCGAACGAGCAGCCGCAGCGAGGCCCGACGAAGTACTCGAATCCATACTCACGTTCGCAGGCCAATCCGTCAACTTGCGGGTCGTTGGCCGCGATCTGTCACGGGATATCATTCGGCCAATCGCCCACTTGAAGCGCGACGAAACGCAATCGCACTCTCGATCGCTGACGATTGACCTGTGGGACGAGCATGCGACAGGCGTCGACCTCCAGGAACGCATCGAGCAGACCGAGAGCATTCCACTCGAATTCCGAGCGAGATCTCCGGCCGCGCGCTTTTCCCTCAACCATCACCAGAGTTCAACGCTTTGCCTCGATCGCGACCGTCAGCGATTGGTCGGGTGCTGTCAGAG
This sequence comes from Rhodothermales bacterium, assembly GCA_035512315.1. Lineage (GTDB taxonomy): Bacteria > Bacteroidota > Rhodothermia > Rhodothermales > DATKEJ01 > DATKEJ01. Next base: position 353 of record DATKEJ010000519.1, read on the forward strand.
GGTCGACGCGCTCTCGCTTTACGAGCGTGGGCGACCATTGCACGTTCCGCTCACGCTTTGGCACAATGACCTGGACATACCGGTCGTTCATGCCGGACTCGTCGCGAGAGATGGAATCGGCCTTCTCTTTGCAGGTCCGGCTGGATCAGGAAAGTCGACTGCGGCTGTCACCTGTCTGCTCGGCGGCTTCCGTTTCCTGAGCGACGATCTGATTGGTCTGGAAGAGACTGTCGATGGATCATTTCGGGGTCACAGCCTCTACAATTCCACCTATTTTGAAAGGTCGCACCTTCAACGCTTCCCGATTCTTGCGCCTCATGCGATCAAGAGCAGACACTCCGACGAGGACAAGCTGCTCGTTTTGCTCCACGACGTTTTTCCGTCTCGAATCGAGTGCTCGGCCGGTATTCACGCGATCGTACTCCCGGAGGTGGGAGACGGAGCCCGATCGACGTTTCGACAAGAGTCGCGGGCCAAGGCGCTTCTGGCGCTCGGGCCGCCTTCGCTGGGCATCAACAGAAGCTTCGGCAGCGGCGAGTTCGAGAAACTGGCCAGACTCACCGAGAGCGTGCCATCCTACCGGCTGCGGCTCGGAAGCGACCTTGGCGGGATTGCCCCCGCCGTCGAGGAACTGATTGAGGAGATCGGATAAGATGACGGGACGGGAAGTGGAACGAGGGACTGATCTTGACGGCGAAAAGGCGTTCGCCGGCGTTTTCGCCGCGTTTCAGGCGGCACTGGAGTCCTGTCCTCACCTCGTTCAGCGGCATGCGTGCTCCTTCGCCGGACGGGAGGCATTGATCAGAATCGTAGGTCTGAAATGCGCCGAGCGTTTGCTCCCACCATTCAGGCACCTGATCGACAGCGGCGGCGCGCCGTCTACAGCAGAACTCGTCATTGACGTCTGGGATGCCGGCGAGACCGGCATGGCGTACTCCGGGCCCGTTGTCGCTCCTGACCTGATGTGGTCGGAGTTCGGCTTCATCTTGGGTGAGGAATCCGACCGTTTCGTCGGCAGTCTGCGCCCCAACCTCTTTGCCTGGTCCGATCGTTCGGCCGGTCGGATTGTTGCCTGCACGCCCGACAGCGGCCTACTTGCGTTAAACGAGCGGGCAAAGCCACTGCTTTTCCCGCTGCTTCTCTGGCATGGTGATCGTGATGCTGAGGTCATTCATGCCGGCCTTGTTGAGCGAGACGGACAGGGAGTGCTCTTTGGAGGTAGAGAGGGTGCGGGTAAGTCCACCGCTGCCCTGGCCTGCCTGGAAGCCGGCTTCAGCTACTTGGGAGACGACTATATCGGTCTCCGCACGGCAGATCACGGGTTTCTTGGTTACAGCCTCTACAACTCCGCGTGGCTCGAACCAACTCATGCGTCGCTGTTCCCGAGTATTAAAGGACGGATGATCGATGGCCGGCAGAAAAAGCTGCCCGTCGTTTTGTCTGAAATTCGTCCGGATCGTCTGGGTCGCGTCGCCTCCATTCGAGCTATTGTGCTTCCTCAGATGGCGGAGAGCGCGTCGTGCGTGATCGTGCCGGCGTCGAAGCGGGAAGCGTTCCTGGCTTTGGCCCCGACGTCGTTGGTCAAACGGCCCTTCTCCCGGCAGAGCGGCATGGACAAGCTTGGGCGTCTAGTTGAGAGCGTCCCAGCCTACAGGCTCCGGTTCGGTAACGATCTTAAGGAGGTCGCAGCACGCATCGACGAGGTTCTTGGCCTCAAGTACGGGGAACGGCTCCGAGCATGATGGAATCTGCCAATCCGAGAATTAACCCAAAATCCCCGACCGGCGAGGAGGTGGATACCGTGCCGTCTGCATCGACGCGTGGACTCCTCGGGCCCCTCGCGCTTGCACTGCCGAGCGAAGAGCAGACGTGGCTTCTCCAGGCATGCCTCATGGCGGGCGACGAGGGGACGCGGGCGTGGCGGAGTTGGCAACGAAGAATCGGCGATCCAATCGCCCTTCTCAGGCTGGACAATGAGGGTGTAAAGGGACTCCTGCCCTTGCTATTCACGGCCCGTGGAAATAGCGACGTCATGATGGACGGCCTGCTCAAGACCACTATCAAGACGGCCTATCTGAACGAAGAGGTGCGATTTCGATCGTACGATCGAATCTGTCACCTGGTGCTCTCAGTGTTCAGCAAAGCCGACGTTGAAGTCGTTGTGTTCAAGGGCGCGGACCTTGCCTACACGGTGTACGATCTTCCCATCCTCCGCCACACTGACGGTCTCGATCTTATGATCAAAGACGGGTACCTGCAGTCGGCGGCGGACCTGCTCGGCGCAATGGGATGCAAGCTGTCGGCAACGCCTGCCGAGCGCCACTGGCGGACAGTGAAAGCCCGGCATAAATCGGGGCTCACGATCACGCTTCACCGGTCTCCCTTCGACCTTCCGTTCCCGGTTCCCGTCGATGAGTTGTGGATGCGCAGTGAGCTCGGCTCAATTGCTCATGCTCCTGCCCGCCTGCTGTCTCCTGCCGACAGCCTGCTCGTCATCTGTGTCGGCTTGTACTTGGGCGAAATTCATGCGCCTCTGCGTTGGGCTTGCGACGGCGCCTATATCGTCCGCCGCCGCCCGGATCTCGACTGGAGAGTGCTGGTGGACTTCAGTCGCAGCAATCAGATGGCGCTTCCGCTGGTGCTCACGCTCGGTTACCTTGCCCAGCATTTGAATGCACCGATCCCGGGGAGAGTCATTGAACTGCTGGCGCATTCCGCAGGTGAGACGCGTGTGGAGGCTCGGGAGGCGTTCCTTTCCGGGGCACGAAGAAGCCGCCGGGGCGGATTCAGGCGAATGCTGAGGGCGGCCCCTGATTGGCGGACTCGACTATCGGTCATCAGGTGGATCCTTTTTCCCACCCCATCCTATCTTCGGTGGACACGCGGAATTCACGCCGCCCAATTGCCGCTCCATTATTTGTTGCGTCCCTTTAAGTACATCGCTCGGCGTAAACGGATTGGGCCCCGGCATGGGAGAAGGTGATCAGTCGACGCGGCATGGTTTCGGGGGAGAAAACCGGGGATGGCGGCCCACGTCCAAGCAGGAGTTGCTGCTGCGCGCGGCGCTACTCAAAGGTGTTGAGGCACGGGAGGCATGGGAGGGTTGGAAGGAGGATGTCGACATTGATCGCCTCGGCATGCCTTCGGTGGGTATCCTGCCCCTGCTTTATGCGAATCTGTTGAGCGCCGGCGTCGTCGATCCGTTAATGGACGGGTTGAAGAAGCGTTACACGATAACGTGGTACAACAACCAGATCCTGCTGAACCGAATTTCACGCCTCCTGGCTCATTTAGGCGGCGCCGGAATCCAGACGATCCTGCTCAAGGGCGCGGCGATGACGATCGCTTACTACGAGGATCACGGTGTGCGCCCCATGGGAGACGTCGATGTCCTGATTCAGCACGAAGACGTCTTGCGGGCATCGACCGTGTTGGCTGCGTCGGGTTTTGATCCATCTACTCCGATGTCGGCGAGGGCGATGCGATACATGCACGGCGCGCATTTTGTCGACGAACGCGGCTTTTCAGTCGATCTTCATTGGCGTTTGTTGTGGGAAGCCGATGCGCCCGAGGTCGAAGCTGATCTCTGGAACAGCGCCAGGGATACGGCAACAGGTGACGCATCGACACGCGTGCTCGACCCGACGTATCAGCTCTTCCACGTCCTTGTTCACGGTGCAAGGTGGAACTCGGCGCCGTTGCGTTGGGTCGCAGACGCCGTCACGATAACGAATACCCGCTCCGACGAGGTCGATTTCGAGCGAATTGCGACGATTGCCAGGGCGCTGGGGTTGCACCTTCCTGTCGTTCAGGCGCTCCGATACCTTGGCGACACTTGGTCGGTGCAGGTTCCCGAAACGGTTCTGGCGTCGCTGGAAGCAATTCCCACGTCGAGAATCGAGCGCGCCAAGCATCGCTACCTGGCTCGAAATAGAAAACACCTACTGCTCGGCAATCTGCCCACGCACATCTTTCACTTCAGGAGATTCACCAGCGGGATGGGCCCGTTGCGCAGGTTGGCCGAGCTACCCAGATTTCTCGCGTTCGCGTGGGGATTGGGGCGCGTCCGCGACCTCCCCGTTTCGATATTGGCCAAGGTGGGTAGGAGGGCGGGGGTTGCATTGCGATCGTTGTTCGGTGATAGGTGAGCGGAATGGAAACGGCGGAATCGCACTCAATCCCGTTCCGTAGGGGCAGGCCAGAGCCCAATTGCCTCGATCTCGTTCGGCGCGACCGTTGCGGCGTCGGCCTGCCCGAAGGACGTCGCCGATCTTCGGGAACCACATCCACGCGTACGTCCAAGCGGGCAGGCCGACGGCCGCAGGGCGGCCTCTGGCCTGCCCCTACGGAATACGGTCGCCGCCGCCGGCAGCCCACCCATCGCCGGACCCCGGACCCCGCACTCCTAACCCCGGACCTCTTTTTGCGTTTTGAATTCTGAATCTTGAACTTCCCCGCCATGCTTACCCTCGATGGAAAGAACATCCTCGTAACAGGCGGCGGCGGTTACGGCGTCGGCGCAGGCGTATGCCAGGCCGTTGCAGAAGCCGGTGGGCGGCTCATCATCAACGAGCTGGACCTCGACGTCGCGCAATCGGCCGCGGACAAGTATCCCGGGGCCATCGCCATTGAGGGCGATGTGAGCAAATCCGAGCAAGTCAACCGCATGTTTACGACGCTTGTGCGCCAGTGTGGCGTCCTGCACGGGCTGGTCAACAACGCCGGCGTCGGCCTGAACAAACCGGCTCACGAAGCCACCGAGGAGGAGTTCGACCGGATCTACGCAATCGACGTGCGCGGGCTGTGGCTCGTATCGAAAGCCTTCATCAAGCAGCTCGTCGGCGCGAAACAGGTGGGTCACATCGTCAACATCGCTTCCGTCCACGCCCATTCGACAAACCCGGGATACGCGATTTACGCGAGCGCCAAGTCAGCCGTGGCCGGATTGACCAAGGGGATGGCCCTCGACCTCGGGAAATACAAGATCCGCGTCAATGCCGTCGCGCCGGGGTACGTGCACTCCGAGCAAGGAATGGGCATCATCGCCCAGTGGGCCGACGACGCCGAGGCATGGATCGACAACTACCGCCGCAATTGTCAGGCCCTCCCGTACCTTATTGACGCCGTCGATTGCGGTTACGCGGTCGCATTCCTACTCTCCGATCTCAGCCGCAGCATCACGGGCCAGACGATCTACGTTGACGCCGGCGCTACGAGCATGGTTTTCGGCAACGACGTAATCGGGTAACCCCAGCATGATCATCCGTCAAATCACGGCCTTCGAGGTCGTCGTTCCGGCCAAACCCGGAATGATACAGGGCAAGGGGATCGACAAACCGCTCCACAAGCTCCCGGTCGGTGTCAAGGAAGGCTGGACGATTCAGTTTGATCAGGTGCCGTTCATCGTCCTCAAGATGGAGCTCGATGACGGCATTGTCGGCTGGGGTGAGCTGTACCGCGGGCACAGTTGGACGACCGTCGAAGAGATGGCCACGCTGCTGCTCGGCCGCTCGATCGACTCCCTTTCGCTCCAGAAACTCCCATTCGCATACAGCCGTGAGTACGACGGGTTCGAATGCGCCGTTTATGACGCATGCGCTAAAGTGCACGGGATGCGGGTCGCGGATCTTCTCGGAGGGCCGGTTCGCGACAAGGTTCGGGTCGGCGCGTGGTCGAGCCACCGAAACCTCGACGAAATCGGTCCGCTCGTGGCCGAATTCGCCGAAGCGGGGTTCGACTGCGTCAAGTTCAAGTGCGACTTGGAAGACGACGTCGTCGGCTGGTGCAGCGAGATTCGGAAGGCCGCGCCGGGCATGGAGGTTATCCTCGATCCCAACGAACGCTGGCTCTATCCCGGCGAGGCGCGCAAGCGGATCGACGGATTGGCCGAGATCGGCAACATTCTTTGCCTGGAGGACCCGCTTCCGCGCTGGATGCTCCACGAGTACAAACGTCTGCGCGATTACGGTCCGGTGCCGATCGCGCTGCACGTATCGCTGCCGTACATCCTCCATGGTCAGCGCGTCGAAGATGCCGTCAAGGCCATCCGGATGGATGCTGTGGACGGATTCAATTTCAACGGAGGCGCGGCGCGTTTTGCGCAGCTCGCCGGGATCGCGGACGCGGCCGGACTACCCTGCTGGCACGGATCCGAGGCCAATCTCGGGATCCTGGAGGCACGGTACCTCCATTCATCCGCCGCCGCGGCAACCTGCATCTGGCCGGGCGACACGTTCGGACGGCTCATCCGGGAGCACGACCTGCTGCAGGACGCTCTGCGAATTGAGCCTCCGTTTGCATACCTGCCGGAGGGTCTTGGCCTCGGCGTAACACCCGACGAAGACGCGATTGCCCATTACCAGATCGCAAAGAAGACGTTCAAAGCATGAGTTTGTATCAGAATCCCTTTCCAAACGATCCGGATCGGCGCGCCATCTGGGAAATGCTCGTCGAGCGCGACATTATTGCCTTCGTCAGGCAAGACTGGGATATGGTCGCGGGCGATTTCATCGTCGAAGGATTCATGGGTGTCGACGGGCGCGGATTGTCCAATCCGGATGGTTGGCAGATAACGTTTCCGACGCTGGAATCCTACCGGGACGAGTGGCTGCGCCAGGCGAAGCTCACGGCAGAGACCGAGTTCAGGGAGGAGTTGGAGCCGGCGCTCGTCGGCGCGACGACGCTCCGTGACATCGAGATTGCCGGAGACCTGGCGCTCATCCACAAGAAGTTCGACGGGAGCGTGGCAAAGAAGGACGGCGGATCGATCGTCCTCAACTGGCAGACGCTTTATTACTGCCGCAAGGTGGACGGCGAGTGGAAGATCACCGGATTTACGGGCTACCTTCCGCATCCTATGGGCGCGAAAGTCCCCCTCTCCGAGGGGGCGGCTGAGCACGAAAGCCCAGTTGGTTGGCACGAACCTGAGAGTGCTCAGCCGGGGGTGGTCAAAGGTGGCCGCGGCATGAGCTCCGGGGCATTTGCGGCGGCCAAGGCCGTTCCGGAAGGCGCCGCGCAGCACGTCACGGCGGGACCGTATTCGCCGGTGCTGGAAGTGAATCCGAACAGGCTTGTCGTCATATCCGGCCAGGCCGCGATCGATCCCGATGGCAAGATAGCCGGTGACACGATCGAGGAGCAGGCACGTTACACGCTGGAGAATTGCCGCAAGCAGCTCGAAACGGCAGGATGCACGCTGGCTGACGTCTTCAAGGTGAACGTCTACATGATTGATCTTGCGGAGTGGGGGCGGTTCAACGTTGTCTACGGGGAGATCATGCCGGAGCCGAGGCCGGTGCGGACGGCAGTAGGGACGAAATTGCTGGAGGGGCTGCTCGTGGAGATTGAGATGTGGGCCGTCAGATAGCAACCCACTGCCCCCCTCTCCGAGGGGGCGGCTGAGCGCGACGGCCTCTTTGCGGGAAAGACTCTGGAAGTGCGCTCAGCCGGGGGTGGTCACTCGCGAATGTGGTCCCCCGCTGGAGGGGGCGGCTGGAGCGACGACCGGTGAACCGCAACCTGCTGGGTGGAGCGGAAGCCGGGCGAGGTCACCTATGGAGGAGGCTGCCACTCGCACAGACACACCGAGCCGCAAAGAATGCAAAGCCGCAAAGAAAGAGGAATGTATTCTCACGCAGAGAACGCAAAGAACGCGGAGGGGATGGTATTCTTGGTACTTGGTACTTGGCAACCCATCACGACCGTCGCTTTCTGGGCCTGCGCTACCCATATTTGGTATTTGAAGTTTGGTTTTTCAAGTTTGCTTTACCTTCTCGCACCTACCAACGCACCATCCATACATGTATTGGGATCAGTTAACCTCTCCCCAAATCGATCGCATCGATCGTCGCATCCCCGTCATCCTCCCGATGGCGGCCACTGAGCAGCACGGCCCCCATCTGCCGCTGGCCACAGATCGCTTGATTGGAGAGTACTTCTGCCGGGAGCTGAACGAGCGGATGCCGGAGAGCATTTTGATTCTTCCCTCGATGTCGGTGGGATGCTCCGACCATCATCTCGACTTTGCCGGCTCGCTCAGCCTACGTCACGATACCTTTCTGCGCCACGCTGAGGACGTTCTTAAATCCGTTATTGCACATCGATTTACCCGAATCGTGCTGCTCAACAGCCACGGAGGCAATCAGGGCATCGGCCAGGTTGCATTCGAGTCGCTGGGGTATCAGAATCCCCAGGTCAAAGTCATGTTCGCCACCTGGTGGAAGGTGGCCGCGGAGGAGCTGCTGCACCTCAATGAGTCCGGGCCGGGCGGCATCGGCCACGCGGGCGAGTTCGAGACGTCGCTCATCATGCTGATCGCCCCCGGGCTGGTGGATACCAAGGCGATGCAGCCTCCCGCGAACCTCGCGTCGTTCTCCTGGGCTGAGGCCGATCTCATCCGAGGGGCCTCGGCGAGCGTGTACCGTCGCATGCGTCAGATGACGTCGAACGGCGCGTTCGGAGACCCGTCGGCGGCGAGCGCCGAGAAGGGGAGGGCGATCACCGAGCTGGTCGTCGAGGCACTCGCGGCTATGTTGACTGATTTCAGAAACGGCTGATCCGCCCTGCATGGACATCGATCCCGTACGTCTCATCACCCAGTTCAGCGCATGGGATTGGGGCATCGTCGCGATCTATATCGCGTCGATCGGCTACATCGGGATCCACGTTAACCGCTACATCCACAACGTCGCCGACTACATGGTCGGAGGTCGGGCGTCGCGCTGGGCGCTCAACACGGCCAGCTACGTCGGCACCGAACTCGGACTCGTCACGGTGATGTATGCCGCGATGGACGGCTTTTCCCGCGGGTTCGCCTTTCTCATCATGCCGCTCATCGGGATGGTTGCGACGTTCTATGTCGGGCAATCCGGGCTGGTCATCAATCGCCTGCGCGAAATGGAGCTGCTGACCCTCCCGGAGTTCTTCCAGAAGCGGTTCGGGAAGGAGGTGCGCGTCACGGCCGGCATCATCATGGCGCTGTCGGGCATCCTCAACATGGGGCTCTTCCCCAAAATGGGCGCCGTCTTCGTCACCTACGTAACCGGACTCGCCGCCACGCCCAATGCCGAAACCGTCGTCAACATCGTCATGACGGGGCTCATCATTCTCGTCCTCGTCTATACCGTCATGGGCGGTATGGTGGCGGTCATCATCACGGACTACATGCAGTTCGTTCTGCTGAGCCTGGGTCTTCTGACGGCCCTCGGCATCACGCTGATGGCCGACGGGTCAGGCTGGACGGACATGGTCGGCTCCATGGTGAGTGCGAAAGGCGTGGCGGGGTTCAATCCGGTCCACGCCAACAGCTACGGCTGGGCCTTTGTCCTCTGGATGGTCGTTACGGGCATGGCCGTAGGTTTCACCTGGGGAACGACGGTCTCGAGGGCACTGACGGCCGAGAGCCCGCGCGTGGCGCAGAAAACCTACATGTTCGGCGCGCCCGGGATGTTCGTTCGGATGGCGATCCCGGCCCTGATCGCGATCGGGGCGTTCGCGCATTTTTCAGGTGATCCGGAGTTCGCGGCCTATTTCTTCCCGAGCGGGGTTTCCGAGGCGCCCGCTCATCCGGCACAGGCCATGCCGCTGTTTCTCGGAAAGCTCCTGCCGGTCGGCCTCCTGGGGATCGTCGTCGCCGGTCTCCTGGCGGCCTTCATGTCGACCCATGATTCGTACTTCCTCTGCTGGGCATCCGTCATTTCGAGAGACGTCATTTCGCCTCTCAAGGGCCGGCCGATGAGCGACCGTGAGGAGATCCTCAACACGCGGATCATCATCGTCCTGATCGGCATCTTTTTGCTCGTCTGGGGGCTGTGGTACGATCTGCCGGAAAGTGTCTGGACCTACATGGCCATCACCGGGACGATTTACGTCACCGGCGCTGCCTCGGCGATTGTCGGGGGAATCTACTGGAAACGAGCATCCTCGACGGGAGCCATGGCGGCCTTGCTCGGCGGTCTCTTGTCTGTCGCCGGCCTCTTCCTGGAGCCGATCCAGGAAGTCCTCCCGTGGCTCAGCGTCGGTGTATTGGGCCTCTCGAACTTCTTTTTCTGCGCCGTCCTGCTTGTGGTGTTTTCACTCCTGTTCCCTGACAAGGACTCGAGGAGTACACCGGATCGAACCAAGTACTAAGCACCAAGCACCAAGTACCGTTATGGACCTCTGGATCACCTTCTGGACCGTAATCATCCTCCTCGGGATCGGCGCATTCGTCGTTCTCGTCGTCATCGTCATTCCACTCGGTGGGAAGGATGTGTTGGAGTTGTTGCGGCGCCTCGGGAGAAACGCTAAACGCTAAACGAAAAACGCTAAACGATCCATCGGACTGAGCGACTTTGTCATTCCGAGGGACCCCTCGTCACGGCAAGCTCCCTCGGGTCAATGCACTCATCATCGACCTTCGGCCGCCCTTGACCACCCCCGGCTGAGCGCTTTGGAGCCGGCGGCGCGGGGTCAAAACGCCGCGCTCAGCCGCCCCCTCGCTGAGGGGGACAGTGACGGTGGCTCCCTCGAACCGCTCCGAGGCCTCGGGGCAGGTTCCTCGAACTCCGAACTTCGAACGAGTCTTCTCCGATTCATCCACCTTAAATCCCCATTCACCCGCCATTTACGACGTCCCGTCCGCCATTCCGTGCGCCGATAATGGCCGGATAGTACACTTGCCTCCGAGGAAGCGAATTTGGCCGTAGGCCGGTTCGCTGACTCGCGTCCCGGGGCAAAGGACAAAGCTCACCAGCTTATCGGATACGGCCTATGCGTTTGGCGGCAATCATATTGCTGGGCGCGAGCATGTCATGCCTCGCACCCGCCTCGAGTCCGGGACAATCGACGCGAAAAAGCTCACGCTTCGACAGTGAGCGCGCCGCCCTCCGCGAGAAAATCCTTGCCGAAAAAGGATCCGACTACCTGAGCAAAGGCGTCGGCGCGTGTCAATTGGGCGACGCCTCCGCCATCCTCGACGTCAACGGTGTCAACGCCCGGCTCTACAACACTGGCGGCCTGTTCTGGAAGGGCGCCGGGCCTCATTACAACGTTCCGCGAACGACCAAAGGCAACGCCATCTTCGCCCACGGCATCTGGATCGGCGGGCTGATCGACGGCGAGCTGCATGCGAGCATGTCTAACTACGGTCCTTGGGAGTTCTGGCCGGGACCTCTGGACGACTCCGGCAATCCCCCGGCCGACTGCAGCACCTATGACAGGATGTACTCCGTGAAGCGAGCCGATATTGAGGCATACGAAGAAGGCGGTGGATTGACCGATGACCTGGTGGACTGGCCCTACGATCTCGGCGCCCCGGTGATCGACGGAGACGGCAACCCTGACAACTACAATCTCGCCGCGGGCGACCGCCCTGCGATCAAAGGTGACCAGACCATCTGGTGGATCATGAATGACGCGGGAAACAGCCATGACTGGAGCCTTACGCGTCCAATGCAGATCGAAGTTCGCGTCACAGCGTACGCGTTCAATCATCCCCGGCGCCTGGCCAACACGACGTTTTACCAGTACGAGCTGACCAACCGTGGATCCAAGTCCATCGAGAAAACATGGTTCGGCACGTGGGTGGATCCGGATCTTGGCGACGCGGGGGACGATTACGTCGGCTCCGATTCCACCCTAGGACTCGCCATTGTATACAACGGAGACGATTTCGACGGGGGATCTGACGGCTATGGCGATCGCCCGCCGGCGCTCGCTTTCCAGTTTGTTCAAGGTCCGGTAGCTCCTGTGGACGGCATAGACAACGACCACGACGGCGAGATTGACGAGGCGGGTGAGCGCCGAAGCATGACACGATTCGTTAACCACCAAGGTAACGGCACCGTGCAAGGTAATCCCCACAGCGGTGACGATGCCTATCGGTATCTGCAAGGGCTGTGGCGGAATGACGACCCGATCACGTTTGGTGGAAGCGGGCGATCCTTTTCGGAGGAACGAGCTTTCTTCATGTTTCCCGACGACCCGCCCGCGTATTGGAGCGAGGAGAATGTTGATGATCATGGATCAAGGAACACGCCGGCCGACCGCAACTTCATTGCCTCAACTGGACCCTTCACACTCGGACCGGGCGAGACCGAGCAGATCACCTACGCGGTAGTCTTCTCGCAGGGCCGCGATCGTCTGGACTCCTATTACGTGTTGGAGGAGGACGCCCGCTACATCCAACTAGCCTTCGACGCCGGTTTCCAGGCCCCGGCTCCCCCCGATCCTCCGCGGATCTCCGCGACCAGCCTCGACGGCACGATCGTCCTCAAATGGGAAAATGATCCCCAATCCAATAATTACCTCGACGCCTTTGAGGTCGACGATCCGTTTCTCGCGAAGTCGGGGGCAACAGACAGCACCTATACGTTCGAGGGATACAACGTCTATCGCTTCGCGTCGGCGACCGACACCGAGGGCGAGCGCATCGCCACCTTCGACCGCGTCAACGGCGTAAAGCGGGTTTTCGACGCCGTGAAAGTCGACTCGCAAACTGGGACGGAGATCACCGGCATGGTGGCCGACGGCGTGGATTCAGGCGTTGAGCACAGCCTGACGATCGAGGACGTCACCAACTACAAGACCTACTACTTCGGCGTCGAGGCGTACGCCTACAACGGAGAGTCGAGCCCGAAAGTCCTCACGAGCGCCGTCAGCCGGATCTCGGTCGAGCCGTCCAGCCCCGTCGCTCGCACCGGCGGAACGACCGTCGTCGATGGCGTCCTCGGTTCCATCCTTACCGTGGAGAACGGCGGTATCGTCCGCGAAGGTCGGGGTGGGGGTACCCTCGTGGCGGCGGTCGATGATCCGCTCGCTGTGACCGGCCATACCTACCGGGTCGAATTCTTCGAGAGCTCGGTGGTGCAGCCAGGAGAGGCGGGACTCACTCCAACGTCGTACAGCGTCGTCGACCAGACCACGGGCGAGCTCAAGTTGGACGGTGCTGCGGCCGAACAGGCGCTGGGACGAACGACGCCCCTATCTGAGCACGTCGTGCAAATCGACGGCCTGTCACTCTCGCTGAGTGCACCAGAACCGGGACCTGTCGACATCGACGGCAGCGGATTGTGGGCGTTTATCCAGGTCCAGGGAGGTGATGGCTTGACTCCCGACGCGTGCGACGCAGGGGCGGCATCCACGTTCGGCTGCGCCCAAGTTGGCGGCAACTGGGTGTACGGTTCGTTCAACGGAAGAGGTGACTGGATCATGTACCACCTCGGTGCCGGACCAGAGGCAGTAATCGGGGCTTTTGCTCCGAACGACTTCGAGATCCGCGCCACGGACGAAGGCTCGTACGGCTATTTCCTCTTCTCGAGCGGGAACGCGATATGGGTGCCCTTCGAGACGTGGGACATTGGCCCGACGGGACCCTTCGGCTTGAACGATCCGTCCGACGACGTGCGCATGATCCCGATCCTCTTCGCCGACGGAGGCGGAGAGTGTTCCTTCGGATTTGGGGAAGCGGATGATCCGTTCGGTCTAGGGTGGCCGTTAACGGACCGGATCTACGCTTACTACGCGGTGAACGATGATTACATGGCCTGGGAAGCGGCGATAAGGCCTCTGATCGAGGCGCATCCCGGCGGCTGCCCGACCTCCCCGGAAACGGACGGCCCGGCGGAGCTGATCGATCTTACTCGCGGCCGCCCGATTCAGCGGATCGTGTTTATGATGGATCCGACGTCGCCGGAATACCGTGCCGAGTTCATCCCCGTCGGTAACGTCGTCCGGTTCTTGACTACGAAGCCGTTTATTCCGGGTGATAGATTCTGGATTCACACCGCCGGATTTGAGCCCACGACGAACGATCTAGAGACGGCCACGGCTGCGCTCGACCTGATCGGCATCGTGCCGAACCCCTACAAGGGCATCTCGGACTACGAACTGACGACGATCCGCGACGCGGTGCGCTTCACGAACCTGCCCGACGTCGCCACGATCCGCATTTACAACCTCGCGGGCACTTTGATGCGCCAGTTGGAGAAGACGCCCTCGACGACCGGTCTCGAATGGGATTTGACGAACGACGACGGGTTTCACATTGCATCGGGGATGTACCTGGTGCACGTTGAGGTGCTGGGGGTAGGGGAACGCGTGTTGAAGTTTGGGATGGTTAAGAAGCGGAGGTAGCTGGAGGACCGTCATCCCGGACTTGATCCGGCGTCATCCCGGACTTGAAAGCGATAAACGATAAACGAGAAACGATAAACGAGAAAACGCAGTGGAATGCCGCGGGCGCTACAAGAGCAACCTCCCCCGGCTTCCGCTCCATCCAATCATTCCGGCCACGTTGAAATCTACCAGTCGTCGCTTCAGCCGCCCCCTCCGGCGGGGGACCATGTCCCGCGATGTGGTCCCCTCGGGAGGGGGACCCTGCACCCTGCACCCTGCACGGCCGAGCGCAGGCTTTGGACCTGGAACCTGGGACAGCCTCGCTACGCGAGGCCCCTTGCTCTTCTCCCCTAAATACCGTCAATTATACCCTTAGTCTTACGGCCTCAAACAGACTAGGGGGAATTCGATGGGCATTCAGAGGAGGCCTCGTTGCCTTTTTCCGTTGGTATTAGTTTTGGGCCTGGTGCTCGTATTGGGAGAGAACGGCTTCGCCCAGTTCGAAGCGAAGAAACAGGCCTCAGTCAGAAACAGCCGGCCGGCAAGACACGAAGCGGACGCGCGATATCACGAATTACTTCGTGAGATTCAGGAGACCGGTACGATCAGCCGGTCGCAGGAAGAGCAGGTCTCCATAGCCGCTCGTCGCTCCGCGCGTCGAGCGGAGTTGAATGCGGCGCTGCAGACAATTCCGCAGAGGATGCGCGCCCCTGAGAACACTCCGCCGCGGGTCGCCGCCACGGGGAAGACGAATGCTACGACCGTTTTCGTGGTGAACTCGGCCTACGACGATCCCGATACGAGTCCGGGAGACGGCGTTTGCTGGGACGGTTTCTTCATCGAGCTAACCAATACGATCTTGGAGTGTTCGCTCCGGGCGGCGATTCAGGAGGCGAATCTCGTTCCTGGATCGGACTCGGTGATCATCCGGATCGACATCATCTCCATAGCCCGCGGCGCCGACGCAACCGGCGGCTTTGGCTACGACCCGGATCTCGATCTCTGGCGCATTCGCGTGAATCACGTGGCCTCGCATAACCAAGGGGTCCTGCCCACGATCACGCGAAGCAACGTGCACATCGACGGGACCTTCCAGAAGGACGGATCAGGGCTCGGCACGTTCGACGATGCGTTTTGTGGGACTCAGTTCATGACCGGCGACTCCAGCATCGTTAAGGTCATGATCGATGGTACCCTTCTCGCGGGGACCGACAACGGGTTGAGCCTCTCCGGTGACAGCGTATCGGTTGCCGGCGTCGCAGTTTCGAACGCCCCCAAACACGGCGTCAGCGCTGACGGTGCGAGCAACTTGCACCTCGAATGCCTCCACGTGGGCACAGACCATCTCGGAAAAGTCGAGGAAGCGAATCTCGGAAGCGGGATCGTTCTGGACGATGGACATACGTTCAAGGTAACGAGGAGCGTGATCTCAGGGAATATCGACAACGGCCTGGTTGCACTGGGTGACACCGTGCACGTTTCCGAGTCGCTCGTCGGCACGGATCGAACCGGTTCGTACGCCATCGCCAATGGTCTGGTGGGGTTGCAGCTGGACGGGGATGCCGGGTCCGTCTCCCACTCGCTCGTAAGCGGCAATATGACCGGTGTATTCATCACGGGCACCTCGTATGAGGTCGGTTCCTCACGGATCGGAGTCAACCGGTCCGCTGCATCGGCGATCGCTAACTCAGTGGACGGCTTGCACGTGGCAGGTCATTCGAATCAGATCGGTGGTGATGCGGCCAATCCAGACGCGGTAAACACGATTGCGTTCAACGGCGGCGCCGGGATTAGAGTTACGGGTAGCGGCAACGTCTCGATCGGGAGGAACAGCATCCACTCGAACTCGGGGCTCGGGATCGATCTAGGGAGCCTCGGCGTGACTCCCAACGACGTTGGCCCGCCGCACGACACCGACGTGGGTCCGAACGGCCTGCAGAATTTTCCCGACATCGGCACGGTGGAGAACCTCGAGCCCGACTCCACATACCTCGCGTTCGAGCTCTTCTCGACTCCCAGCACAAACTTCGAGTTTCACCTCTTCTACAGTCCGGCAGCGGATGAAAGTGGCCACGGTGAAGGGCATACCTGGGCCGGGAGCATCAACGGCTCTACGGACGGCACAGGATATTATTCCTACGACGACGTTTTGCCGTCAGGGATTCCTGAGGGGCAGTGGCTGAGCATCACGGCGACGAACAACTCCACTGGGGAATCGAGTGAGTTTTCGCTGGCCCACCAGGTTGGTGCGGCGGAACCAATTGAGTTTGTCGATGCAAAGGTGTTTCTGGAGGGCCCGTTCGCGGGGGGATCGATGAGCACGACGCTGCTCGCCGACGGTCATCTTCCTCTTGACCAACCGTACGACGACGTAGTGTTCAATGGCAGCCTTGCCGAGTTCGACGACGCGGTGAGCGTAGTGTCCGTTCCCGCCAACACGGTGGACTGGGTCACGATCGCACTGCGAACGGGAGCGGCACTTGCCGATGAGGTCAGCCGGCGCGTCGCGTTCGTCCGAAACGACGGCATCCTGATCGATCTCGACGGGTCGTCCAGCGTCTCGTTCGCCGGACTGGTGGCGCGGAGTTACTTCGTCGTGGTATGTCACAGGAATCACCTCTGTGCCATGAGCTCGGCCGCCGTCGACTTCACGTCGGGGACGGGCACTTGGAATTTCACCACTGCCGTGACGCAGGCCTACACGACCGGCGGCAGTTCCATGAAGCATTTGGGAGGCGGTGTCTACGGTTTGTTCTCGGCCGACAACAACGCCGACGGCCAGGTCACCGCGCCCGATTTCAACCAGTGGAACGCGGAGACCACCGCCGGAGCCACCGGATACCTGAGAGCCGATCATAACCTCGACGCCCAGGTGACGGCGCCCGATTTCAATCAGTGGAACGCGAATACTACCGCTGGCGCCGCATCTCGGGTTCCGGACTAGCCCTTGTGCGGTAGTCCCGCAGGGTGGCGCTGGACGATGAACGGTGCACCATGCACGACTTTGCGCAGCGAAGCCCGTGACTCTTTCATGCGGCCGACCTTCACAGTATCTTCTATGCTGGACAATCGGAGGCGTTTTAGCGAAGGGGGGGCAACCATGTTATACGTCCACGCTGCGTCCGGACGAGGGTTGTTCCTCGCTCTGGTCGCTACCGTGACATTCACGTGCCTGCATCGACACGCGTCGGCGCAGGTTGAATCGAGACCGGGCAGCGTCACGCGGATCGGTCTCCCGCAGGACACTGCGGAGTTTCCCCGCCTGGATGAGCGGCTGAATCTCATCCGCACTCAGGAGCAGCACGCCGCATTTGAGGAGTACCGCGCAGCGCTTCGAATCAAGGCGGACGGGGAAGTCAATCGCTCCCATTCCGGTAGAGTTTGGAAACCCTACTCGGATCAGAGCACTGCCGGCAATCTTGTGGCCGTAACCGTGTTCACCGTCAACACCGATTACGACGACCCCGACATCAGTCCCGGAGACGGCGTCTGCTACGACGGTTTTCAGAACGGTATTATCTACGAGTGCACCCTGCGTGCGGCCATCCAGGAGGCCAATCTTACTCCGGGCACCGATCCGGTCGTGATCCGAATCGACATGGTTTCGGAAGCGAGAGGCGCTCTCGAGACCGTTGCCTACGACGTCGCCAACGACCTTTGGACGCTGATGGTGAATACTAACGCGTCTGTCGCCGCCTTCGGTGTCCTCCCTCCAATCACGAGGGACAACGTGCTCATCGACGCCACGACCCAACTCGACGGTTCGGGAGACGGAACGTTCCCTGATGCCTACTGCGGTCGGCCCGTGATGGGCGACACCAGCATCGTCAAAGTGGCCATCGACGGCTCGTTATTGGGCGGCAGCTCCGCGGTAGGTCTCAACGTCCAGGCCGATAACGTCGAGATTCGAGGACTCGCAGTAAAGAACTTCCCCGGAAACGGCATCTTCGCCTCGGGCGCCCAGAACCTCAAGATCGAGTGCTCCCACCTCGGCACCAATCACCTTGCGCGTGCCGCCGAGCCCAACGGATCGAACGGACTTGCCGAGCAGGGCGGTTCGGGATTCTCCATGGCCCACAGCATCGCATCCGGAAACTTAGTGTCGGGCGTCGTTGCCGGGTCGCCCAAGGGCGCCGTCGACAGCAGCTTCTTCGGACTCAACGTCACCGGCCTTGCGGCTCTCGGCAATGCGGCAACCGGTCTGTTCGTTATGGGAGACAGCATGTCCGCGACGCGGATATTCGCCTCCGGAAACGACGACGGTGTCTGGGCTGCAGGTAACGACGCGACCGTAACCAACTCTGTCTTTGGGGTTGGAATCGACCTTACGACCCCCATCCCGAACGATGCCGGCATTCGAATTGACGGAGACAACAACCTCATCGGTGGAGGACCGGGAATGCGGGTTCTCGCCTCAGGCAACACGACGTATGGCATCTTCCTGGCTGCTGAGGCCGGAGGCAACGTTATCTCGGGTACGCTCGTCGGCACCGATTTGACAGGCTCCGTCGCCATACCCAACCAGACGGGAATCCAGGACAGTGGATCGGGCAACACGATCGGGGAGGAGATTATCCCTCCGGCGCCGGGATTCCCTGAAGACTCACCGATCGCGAACGTGGGTAAGACATTCGGACTGTCGCCCTCGCCGCCTTCGGGAGGATGGGCCAACCTGATCTCGGGCAACACGCAGAGCGGAATCGTTGCGACCACTGCGTCGATAATCGTCCGCAATTACATCGGGACCGACAGCGCCGGGACGAGCGCGCTCCCGAACGGTCTGTACGGGGTCCACCTGCTCAGCGGATCGGGTCACGAGGTCGGAAGGGCGGCCGGAAACGGCAACCTGATATCCGGCAACGGGAATAGCGGTGTGAACATTTCGACGTTGGTCACCGGTTCGGCGGTGAAGGCGAACTACATCGGCGTCGACGTCACCGGCGCTTCCTCGCTGCCCAACGGCGCCGCCGGGGTCTGGGCGAGCGGGCCGGCGGTGATCGGCGGTTCCGCATTTACCCAGAACATCATCGCGTTCAACGGCGGAGCCGGGGTTAGGATAGATGACGGCGGCCCCGTTACGGTTCAGCACAATCAGATTTTCAGCAATACCGGGCTTGGAATCGACCTGGGAGGGGCGGGCGTTACGCCAAACGACGGCGGGACGCCACCCGACGCCGACTCAGGCCCCAACGGTCTTCAGAACTTCCCCGTCATAAACGAGGCCGCGCAGAGCAATTCGACCACAGTAAACGTCGCCTCCGATTTCGGATCGACACCGAGCACACTCTTTCAGTTTGACTACTACCGCAGCGATGCGCCGGACGAGTCGGGCAACGGGGAGGGCGCCGTTTGGGTGAAGACGCACTCGGCGAGCACCAACGGAGCCGGCAGTCTGGCGCTGAACCAGGAGTTCACGCTCGCGGAGCTCCCGGTTGCCTCTTGGGTTACTGTAACGGCGACCAATCCGCAAGGCGAGACGAGCGAGTTCTCGAATGCGGTTCAGGTGACCGGTTCAGGTGTTTCGCTGACTGGCGCGAAGGTCTTCCTTGAAGGGCCCTACTCAGGCGGGTCGATGGCGACCGATCTACTGTCGAAAGTTTACATACCCTTGTCACAACCCTACGGTGAGGCTGCCTTTGACGGAACTCTTCAGGAGTTCGATGATCCGGTGGCGGTGGGCACGATCCCTGCGGGCACGGTCGACTGGGTTACGCTGAGTCTACGGACCGGCACCGATGCAGCGAGTGAAGCGGATCGGACCGTCGGCTTCGTCAAGAGCGACGGTTCGCTCGTCGATCCGACGGGCAATTCAACCATTGCGTTCTTCGCTGCGGGCGCCGCGAGCCACTATCTCGTCGTTTGCCACCGGAATCACCTGTGCGCCATGAGTTCGTTGGCGATTGATTTCTTCGGCGGATCGGGCACGTGGGATTTCACCACTGCCCTGACCCAGGCGTTCACAACGGGCGGCGCCCCGATGAAACACCTCGGCGTCGGGATCTACGGACTCTTTGCTGCCGATGCGAGTGTAGACGGGCAGATCACGGCTCCAGACTTCAACCTCTGGAACGCGGCGACGACGGCGGGCCAGACCGGCTACCGCGCTCCCGATTACAACCTCGACGGCCAGGTCACGGCCCCTGACTTCAACCTCTGGAACGCGAATACGACGGCCGGCGCCTCGTCTAAGGTTCCCGGATGAACAAATCAGAAATCAGAAATCAGAAATCAGAATTGGGTTGGTGACGTTGCCGATTTTGGCCGGCTGTTTTCAAGTTGACGGTTCCAAGGGAATTCCCCAGCCATGCCCGAATCGGCCGGACTGCCAAGTACCAAGTACCAAGTACCATGCACCATGCACTGTGCACTATGCACTAAGTACTACTTAGGATTCCGCAGCTTCTCCCGTTCCTTATAGAGATCCTCTCTTCGATTCGCCAGTCTGCTCATCTCATCCGCAACTTTCTGAAGTCGCGAGGCAGCCGCCTTCTGTTCCGCGATCATCTCCTTTTCCAGAGTGAGAAGATCATGTTCGCGGCCCTCGCGTTCTCGCTCTTCCACGAGTTGGACGCCCTTCTCGAAATAGGTCCGGACGCTCTTGGTCCATTCGACGAGCGCTTCGGCGTGTCGCCGCTCGGTTTCCCTGACGTCTGCGGTACGCTCGAAGTAACTCCTCTTTACTTCGAGGGCCTTTTTGAGCACTTCCAGGGAATCACGATCGGCGACGCGCTCTTCCTTCTTCGCCAATTCGCTCCTCGCCTTGGTTACCTCGATCTCCTTCTTGAGATCTTCGACAGCGGCGAGGATGAGTTGCTTGTGATGATCGGCGTCCCGCTTGTTGCGCTCGTAAGAGCTCAGCAGCGTTGAGATTGCATCGAGTTCCGCCAGAAGGTCCTCGGTAGGCAGGTTGCGGACAACAGCCATGGTCGTGTCCATGAGGCTCAGATGGTCGAGGTCCTGCGCCATCGCCAGGGGCGCCATTGGTCCGACCAACGCTGCGGTGAGAACGAGGGCGGGCAGGAAATTCGGTTGGTTCATTCTGTACATAGATCGATTCAATAAGCTTCCGCGGAATGCGGTCTTCAGCCGCCTGATTGAACTCCGCACATAAGGGAAGATAGTTAGAAATTTGGAGCTTCAGCCCCCGGACGGAGGTGCTCGGATTCGCGGCTGGCCTCGCCGGGCTGAAGCCCGAATCGGAGGGTGTGGGTCGGCTCCCTGCCCCGGGCTGAAGCCCGGGGTGACGGTCCCGACTCGACGATTAATTGCTCCGTGCTCTCTGCGTTCTCAGTGTGAGAAATCAAACGCGGCATCCCTCGACACTATGCCCCATAAGGATTTACTCCCGCGTGGTCTGAATTGCTGAACGCTCCCCGTGGTTCGGCGAACCTGGAACCCGGAACCCCTCGTCGCTCGACCGGTGCCGTCACGTGCCAGTGGTGCGTACTTGCTCGCTCGGGGCAAGCCTGGAACCTGGAACCTGCTGCGTCAGGCAGTGAAACGCCCCCAGGCCCCGCACGACGTCCCGGCAGTCGAGTCCGACGATCCGACGATTCGGGAAACGGGATTGCAGGATGGCCGCGACCACGTCATCCTCGGGGCACCCGTACGTCGGAAGCAGGACGACCGCGTTCCCGATGTAGAAATTGCAGTAAGACGCGGGCAGACGATCTCTTCCGGAATACACCGGACGCGGCATCGGCAGGGGGATGACTTCCGGCGCCGATCCATCAGCGAAACGGTACTCGCGGAGCCGATCCACGTTCTCCCGCAGGCCCTGGTGGGTCGGAACGGAAATGCCGGGCTCGGAGGCGACAAGCACGGCGCCGTCCGGAACGAACCGGGCGAGATTGTCGATGTGGCCGTCGGTGTCGTCGCCCTCGATCTCACCCTCGAGCCAAATGACTTCGTCGACTCCGAGGACGCTTCGAAGGGTGCCTTCGATTTCCTCGCGTGAGAGATCGGGATTTCGATTCGGATTCAGGAGGCAGGATGCAGTGGTCATCAAGCGGCCCCGCCCGTCGACTTCGATGGATCCCCCTTCGAGCACCATGTCGAGCTTCAGGACAGGAACACCCACGGCCTCGGCCATCCGAGTCGCGACCTGCCTGTCGAGGTCGTAAGGCGGCCATTTCCCGCCCCAGGCATTATAGCCCCAGGACGTCGCCAATCGATCGGCTGGGTCGGTTCTGGATGTTACAAACACGGCGCCGTGGTCGCGACACCAAGCATCGTTTGTCGGGATCTCATGATAGCGGACCACGTGCGGGAGTTCGCCGACATGTCCAATGATCGCCCGGACGTGCTCGCCATGCGCCGAATCGAGGACGTTGATGTCGACGTCTTCACCCTCCAGGAGCGCCCTGACGGCCTGCGCCATGACCGCTTCGACGTTATCCAGGCGCTCGGGCCAAGTCTCCACATTGTGCGGCCACGACAACCATGTACTGTCGTGCGGAGTCCATTCAGCCGGCATCCGGTATCCGGCGGGCGGTTCGTCGGCGATCATCTACTCGGCGTCAATGAATCGTCTGGAGAGATCGGCGTACGCCTCGATCCTCCGATCACGAAGGAAGGGCCAGCCCGTCCTGGCTATCTGAATATTCTCCAGATCCAGATCGACGACGACCACGCCCGGTTCGTCGCCGGAAATCTCACCGATAATCGCCCCGTCGGGGCCCGCTACGAAACTGTGTCCCCAGAACTGGATACCTTTTTCGGAGCCGGGTGGCTCGCCGTCAGTCGGCTCGAACCCGGTTCGATTGACCGCAACGACGAAACAGCCGTTCGTAATTGCGTGCGCGCGCTGGACGATGCGCCAGGCCTCCAACTGCTGATCGCCGAGGGCATCCTTCTCTTCAGGATGCCACCCGATGGCGGTGGGATAAAAGAGCGCGTCGGCCCCCCGCATGGCGGTCAGGCGGGCGGCCTCGGGATACCACTGGTCCCAGCATATCAACACGCCCAGGTTGCCGCCGGACGTCGCGAACGACTTAAATCCGAGATCACCGGGGGTGAAGTAGAACTTCTCGTAGTATCTGGGATCGTCAGGGATATGCATCTTGCGGTACTTCCCGACATATCCCTTGTCTCGATCGATGACGGCTGCGGTGTTGTGATATAGCCCGGGCGCCCGTTCCTCGAACAACGACGCGATGATGACGACGTCGCGATTGCGCGCCACGTCCTCGAGCAGTTGCGTCGTCGGCCCGGGCACTTTCTCGGCCAGGTCGAAATGATCGTACGACTCCACCTGGCAGAAGTACCTCGAACGGAACAGCTCGGGGAGGCACACTACGGTGGCGCGATCGTCGGCCGCCTCATGTATTCCGGCCAGAGCGCGCTCCATGTTGGTGGCCGGGTCTACGGCGCACTCCATCTGGACGAGTCCGACTCGGATAAATCGTCTGGAGGTCGCGCTCACATTTGAGAGGGTTTGAGGTACGTGAACTGTGTAAAGGCCCGCTCGTACCGATCGAGCATTTCGACGCCGGTTTTCGGCCGAATGAGCCCCTCGCTGACTTTCGTCCGGATGATCTTCTGCATGCGTCGCTGGAGGTCGTTCGGGAAGTACTGCACCAGCGCGAGCATTTCCTGAACGGTCGCGCCGGGTATGATCTTCTCAACATAGTATCCTTCGGGCTCGTCGTCGTCGGCGTAAACGTGTACTTCCGTCACCCGTCCGAAGAGGTTGTGCATGTCACCCATGATGTCTTGGTACGCTCCCATCAGGAAGAAACAGAGATGGTATGGCTCTCCCGGTCGAAGGGGGTGGACTTCCAGATACGACTTGGCCTCATGGCCGATGTAAGACGCGACTTTACCGTCAGAGTCGCATGTCAGGTCGACCAGCACGGCGCGCCGAACCGGCTCTTCGCGATGGCGCTTCAGCGGCGCGATCGGAAATCTCTGGTCGATTGCCCAGTGGTCGAGCATCGACTGGAATACCGAGAAGTCGCAAAGGTACTGATCGACGAGAAGTTCGTCGAGCTGTCCCAGTTCGGCCGGAACGAGGTCGGGTTCGATCGTCTTCGTCCGGGCGAAGACCGCGTTGCAGACGGCCCAGAACAGGCTTTCGGCGACGGCTTTCTGCTCTATGGGCAAGTAGCCGAGACCGAAAAGCGCGTGGGCCTGCATTCGTTTCTCCACCGCGTCGTGATACGCCTCGAGCAGGATCGGAATGTTCACCGAGCCGTTCGTGATTGCGCTGACCCGCTGGAGGGCGTCGAAGAGATCGTGGACGAGCAGATTGTCCGTTTCAGCCGGGGTGAATCCCGGGTCGACCTGCTCGCGCCGGTATGCAGCCAGCGTCTCGACGACGAGAAGCGAATGGTGGGCCGTCACCGCGCGCCCACTCTCTGATACAACCGTGGGCACAGGCACGCCTTCCGTGTCGCACACCTCCTTTATGGCGTAGATGACCGAATTTGCGTACTCGGTTAGCGAGTAGTTGATGCCTTCTTTCTGACTTGCGAACCCGGACTCGTAATTGACGCCGAGTCCGCCTCCGACGTCGAGAAACTCGACCACCGTACCGCGCTTTCGCAGTTGAGCGTAGACCTGGGTGATTTCCTTTGCGGCCAGTTTCAGCTGCTGGATGTCTGATACCTGGCTTCCGAGATGGAAGTGCAGGAGAACCAGCCCGCCCGGACGGGATCGCACCCGCTCGGCTATTCGGAGGAGTTCGGCGAGCGACAGACCGAACTTGGAGGCATCGCCGCTGGAGGTCGCCCATCGCCCGACTCCGCCGGTCGAAAGCTTCACGCGCACGCCGAATCGAGGATCGAAGCCCATCTCTTCGGCGAGTGAGATGAATCGCTCGAATTCGTCATACTTTTCGATGACGGGAATGACGGCCTTCCCGAGGCGCTGGCCCATCAATATCAGCTCGAGCATTTCCGAGTCCTTGTACCCGTTGCAGATGAGCAGCGTAGCGTCGGATTTCAGATGGGGAAGCGCCGCAACGAGCTCGGCCTTCGAGCCGCACTCGAGTCCCATTCCGTAGGGCTCGCCTGCCTCGAGCACCTCCTCTACGACCTCGTGGAGCTGGTTCACTTTGATCGGATAGACGCCGGCGTATCGATTCCCGTACGAGAACTCGTCGATTGCGGCGCGGAAGGCCTCGTTGAGTTGGATTACCCGGGACCGAAGAACGTCCTGGAACCGGATCACCACTGGAAGTCGGATGCCGAGCGTTCGGATGTCTTCGACGATTGTCGCCACGTCGATTGACGAACTCGATTCCCGGTTGGGCCTTACGGCGACATGTCCGAGGTCGTTGACGAAGAAGTATCCGTCCGACCATGCGTCGAAGTGATAGAGGTCGTGTGAATCCTGCGGAGACCAGGCGGCGTGCGGAGTCTCCGCAGGGTTCTGATTCTGCTTCAGGCGGGTAGTCAACGTACCTCGACCAGCGTGTTTCGGTTACAAACGGCAATCAGGAGAGCTGAGCGGCGCTGACGGCCTCTTTCTTGCGCGCGGATGCGTCGGCCGCAGCTTCCAGGACGATCGCAAAGATAAGCGGGGCGACGATTGTTGCATCCGATTCTATCACGAATTTGGGCGTGTCGATGGAGAGTTTGCCCCACGTGATCTTTTCGTTCGGAACGGCGCCGGAGTACGAGCCGTAGCTCGTGGTCGAATCACTTATCTGGCAGAAGTATCCCCAGCGTTTGATGTCGGTCTTGCGGAGGTCTTGCTCTAGCATCGGTACGACGCAGATCGGAAAGTCACCTGCGATGCCGCCACCGATTTGGAAGAAGCCGATCGATGACTGCTCCGCTTCGCGAAGGTACCAGTCGGCCAGCATCATCATGTACTCGATTCCCGAGCGCATGGTCCCCACGTTGCCAACGTCTCCGGAAATGCAGTGGGACGCATAGATGTTGCCGAGTGTCGAATCCTCCCAACCCGGTACGATGAGCGGAATGTCTCGTTCGGCCGCGGCGACGAGCCAGCTGTCGGCCGGATCGATCTGATAAAAGGTTTCGAGGGAGTGATTCCGGATTACCTGGAAAAGAAACTCGTGAGGGAAGAACCTCTTTCCGTCGCGGTCAGCGTCGGTCCATACCTCGAGCACGGCTGACTCGAGGCGGCGGATGGCTTCTTCCTCAGGGATGCAGGTGTCGGTTACGCGATTCAGGTGTCGCTCGAGCAGGGCCTGCTCGTCCTCGGGCGTCAGATCGCGATAGTTCGGGATGCGGACGTAGTGTTCGTGCGCGACGAGGTTGAACAGGTCCTCTTCCAGATTCGCGCCGGTGCAGGAGATGGCATGGACCTGGTTTTGGCGGATCATTTCTGCGAGTGAGATTCCGAGCTCGGCAGTGCTCATTGCTCCGGCGAGCGTCACGAGCATCTTGCCGCCCGATCCGATATGCTCGATGTACGCGTCGGCCGCGTCTACGAGTGCTGCTGCGTTAAAATGACGGTAGTGTCTCTTCGCAAAGTCGGAAATGGGAGATCTCATCGGATCGTCAGGAGGCCTGCGAGGACGGATCACTCGTCGTCGTTCTCGATTTCGTCTTGGGAGCGCTTGGCGACGCGTGGACGGTGGGTCTTCTTGGGTCGTTTGTCGTTCTTCGACATCCCTTCGCGATCGCGAAACCGTTTGGGGCCGGCCGGAGGGTCGTCGAGGAGAGAGGCGAATCTGGTTCCGAGCAGATTGTACTCGCCGTCATCGTCCAACTCCGGATCCTCCCAGCCTGGATCGCCCCGGTACTCGTACTCGTAGTCGTCGGTATCATCGTCGAAGTCATCGTCGAAGTCTTCGTCCTCGTCGAGATCGTCGAGATCCTCGTCCTCGTCGAAGTCTTCGTCCTCGTCCTCTTCGAGATCGTCGTCCTCAACCCAATCGTCGTCTTCCTCGAGGGGGTCGTCTTCGGTCCAGGGGTCTTCCTCTTCCGGGTCGTCTGCGATCAATCGAAGACCTGTCGGCGGACGCAGCCATCCGATCGATTCGTCCGCAGTCTTGAGCAGGACCGGGTTGACGATTGGAAAGTCGAACAGGGTGTGCAATGATTTGTCCATGGTTCTAACCAGATTGAAACAATGGTCGCCGCCTTTCAGTCGGCATTGGATCACATCACGTGGCTGAATCCCCTGGTGGCGGTCTCGAACGGGCGAGAATACGCCCGACCGGGGTGTGTTTGTTGGAAGTTTAGTCCGGACGAACGGCTCCGGTCTTCGAGTGGTTCACAGGGTCGTTACCGCTGCTCCTGTTTCAAACGTGGACCGTAGCAAAATTCGTATAGAGTCTCCAGGTGTTTTGAGGTTGCGCCTCAACTACTTGCAAAATGTAAACGTTCCCGAATATTTAAAACCAAAAAAAATTCAGAGCTCCGAAGTTCGAGGTTCGAGGTTCGAAGTGCGAGGTTCGAGAGGTAAATGGGCATAGGCCTTCGAAGATGTCGCCCGACCGCCGGTTTGGAGCCTGCGCGGGCACAGACGGCTGTCTTGCACCCGGAACCCGGCACCCGGCACCTGGAACGTGGCACCTCGAACCTCGAACCTCGAACCTCGAACCTCGAACCTTACCCAAGCGCTACATCCAATATCATCATCACCACGAACCCGAACACCGCACTCATTGCGGCGAGGTCGATGTTCCCGCTTCGTTCGGCTTCCGGGATGGCGTCTTCCAGCACGACGAAGATCATGGCGCCGGCGGCAAAGGCCATGGCGTAGGGGAGCACCGACTGAACGTAAAGTACCCCGACGGCGCCGACGACTGCGGCGATGGGCTCTACCATCCCGGACAGTTGTCCGAACCAGAAACTGCGCCAGCGGGACAGGCCCTCGCGTCGGAGCGGCATCGCGACGGCGAGGCCTTCCGGGAAGTTCTGCAGGCCGATTCCGACGGTCAGGGCGATTGCCCCCGCCAGCGAGGCTTCCGGAACTCCCGCTGCCGCAGCGCCAACCGCGACGCCCACCGCCAGTCCCTCAGGAATGTTGTGCAGGGTAATGGCGAGTACGAAGAGCGTCGTTCTCCGCCATTGGGTGGGCATACCCTCGGCGTCCTTGAGCGGAAGACCGAGGTGGAGGTGCGGGAGCA
>DATKEJ010000520.1:0-7021 GCA_035512315.1 Rhodothermales bacterium
CGCCCGCGTACGATCGCTCGAACGACAACAAGCAGAGGCAGGACGCGCGAAGCGAGGTCAACCGCCGGCCGAATGAGAACAGGGATGTCAGGCGTGATCTGGTGAGGCGGGACGAGGTGAAGCGCAGTCCCGTCAGGCGCAATGAGGTCAAGCACAGGCCCTCCAAGAACGAGTCTCGGAAATGGGCGCCCAAGCGTCGGCATCAGGTTTCGCACGTCAACGAGCGATATGATCGGCACTGGCACAAGCGATATGTTTACAAGCATCGACGATACCACCGCCATTACAGCCGCGGCGTTTCGACAGGCTTCTACATCCGAATCCCGACGGTTCGATGGCACGTGGGCCACTCGAGGCGGTTTGCGTATCGGCAGATCGTCAGCGGTCACCCGGCCGGCGACGTCGACGTAGTGTCGACGGTCAGACGCAAGATCAGGAGCGTTCACCGGGAGTACGTGGACATCGAGTTCGAACTCGTCCGACTCGAGCTCGCGTCAGCGGGGAGGTTTCTTGGCACGGTAGACCGATTTCCCGGAGACCTTCGTCGCATGAGAGCTAAGATCTACCGAGACGGATTCGTTCAATTTGATCGGATGCTTTACGTGGTCGGCACCGATTACGACGGTTTCGAGCTCTTGTCAACTCGTTATTGCGGCGGCGACCTTGGCCGCGCTTCTTACGATTGCCTCGATCCTAAAGCCGGCGAGATCGATTTGTACGATGAACGGGTCCACTCCACCCGTTACAGCAGGCTGCTCCCATTGGCGCAGACAGGTTTCTCGGTACCAGTGGCGCTTGTCCCTGACGAAGAGTACCTCGGATTCCAGTACATGGTCGGGTACGGAGGATCGTCCGACGGCTATTACTCCGGATCCTTCGACTACTCTTCGCTGAGTCGCTATGACGGCAACGGTACGGCGTTTCGAATCCCGGCAGAGAGGGGAGTCAGCGGATTCGAGTCGAGCCAGGACGAGTGGAATGATGTCTCAGGCGAATTTGCACACCAGTCGGTCGTTTCCTATCCGGCCGAAGGGGGTGGCAGCTTCGAGCTGCAGCGGCAGACCGTGATTCAAGTGGTTGAGTGACGTTCGACCTTCGACGTTTGACGTTCGACGTTACACGTTTTTCCCGTAATCTCGACACAATACCGCGAAACCGGTGAGGAGAACGGGAGTGAAACAGTGCCGCGTTGCGGGGGAGGATCCGGGCGAACTGCCGTTATGGCAGACGGAGGGCGTTGCGGCGTCTCGACCGCGTCTTAGGCGGCGTATGATCGAAGTGGCACCGTTATTGCCATCCGGTTTGGACAGGTGTAATCAGTGAAGCGAACGAAGCAAGCATCAAATCGAGGACACGCGATCAGTGAGCACGTGTTCACTGAGCGGGAGAAGACCATTCTTCGTCTCGTCGTCGACACCTTTGTGAGCACCGGGGAGCCGGTCGGCTCGCGCGCGCTTTCGCGGTCATACGACCTTGGTCTCAGTCCCGCCAGCATCAGGAACACGATGAGTGATCTGGAGGAGCGGGGTTATCTGGGCCATCCGCACACTTCGGCCGGCCGCGTACCGACGGATCACGGCTACCGGCTCTACGTGGACGAGCTGATGCACGTTCAACCGTTAACACGGGGCGAGCAGCAGCTTCTTTCCGACCGTGTCGCGAGAGCACGTGCCGACCTGGAAGACTTGATTCGTGAGAGCGCTCGGCTTCTGGGTCAGCTGTCGAACCTGCTTGGCGTCGTGCTGACTCCCCGATTTGCGTCGGCCGTGCTACGGAGACTCGACATACTGCCGCTGGCTTCAAACAAGGCCATGTTCGTCGTTGCTGTCGAGAGCGGTCTCGTAAAGACACTTGTCCTCGAAGTCGAAACCGAACTCAAGGAGGAGACCGTGGCCGCCGTCGCGACGCTGCTGAACGAGCGCCTTGCCGGTCTGACCTTTGAAGAGATCAGGGCGTCGTTTGGTTTGCGCGTGCAGGACTTGGGAGACAGGCACGGGGACCTCATTAGTTTCGTGCTCGATCGCGCCCCGATGATCTTCAGCGATCTGCCTCAGCACAAGCGATTGAGCTATTCCGGGGCCGAGTACATCGTGCTTCAGCCCGAGTTCAGTGCGCCCGAGGCCGTCAGAAATATGATCTCGGTTCTCGAGACCGGAGATGCGGTCGTCAGTATGCTCGAGGATGCGTCGGATCTCTCTGACGGCGAAGAGGTGACCGTGCGCATCGGCCACGAAAACTCTACCAAGGAACTGGAAGATTACTCAGTCGTCACGACTCAGTACCGATTTGGAAACGTGTCCGGCTCAATGGGTGTCATCGGCCCGACGCGCATGAACTACTCTCGTGTGGTCGGGCTGGTAGACGTCGTCGCGCGGACACTGAACCACACGATCGTCTAATTCGAACCACCGTTACGAAGGAATGTCCACCAAGGCAAAAGATCATTCCGCCGTCAATGAGGAATCTTTGGCCGGCGGCACCGAAGCCTCGGCCGATCACGAGTCGGACGAGTTTTTCGAGCAGCCCTCAGAGCGCGATGCACTCCGCCAGGAGTATGCCGCACTGGAGGATCGTTTTCTGCGCCAGGCGGCCGAATTCCAGAATTTCAGACGCAGAGCGTTCGAAGACCGAGCGCTTGCACTGGACGCTGGACGGAATCAGATAGCGCTGCCGATTTTGGACGTCCTCGACGATCTTCGTCGATCGCTCGAGGCGGCAGGGAGCGCGAGCAGCGATGATGACTCGAAAGCGTTTTCCGCCCTCCACAACGGTGTTAAGCTGGTGTACGAGAAGTTTGTCTCGGAGCTCGACCGGCTCGGCATACGTGAAATGAGCGTGGTAGGCGCGCCGTTCGATGAGGCATTGCACGAGGCCATTCTGCAACAGCCGGCGCCCCAAGGCGTCGCTCCGGGCACCGTGCTCGCCGAAGTGCAGAAGGGTTATACGATCGGCGACCGCGTGCTTCGCCACGCCCGCGTCGTGGTCGCTTCCTGATCAGCCGGCTACACCTCCATGAGGGACTACTACGATATTCTCGGCGTGAGCCGCTCGGCCTCCGGAGAGGAGGTCAAGAAGGCTTATCGAAAGCTGGCCATGCAGAATCATCCGGACCGGAATCCAGGCGACAGCGAGGCCGAAAAGCGATTCAAGGAAGCCGCCGAGGCGTACGAGGTGCTTTCCAATCCCGACAAACGCCAGCGGTACGACCGCTTCGGACGGGAGGGATTGCGAGGCGGAGCCAATGGGTTCGGCGCGCGAGGCTTCACCGACATCAACGATATCTTCGAGGCGTTCAGCGACATCTTCGGCGGTGGCTCATTCGACGACGTGTTCGGGGGCCAGCGTCAAGGGCGCAGAACCCGGCGCGGGGGACAGGCGGGCAGCGACTTGCGCATCAAGCTCCCCTTGACACTCGAGGAAATCGCCGAGGGCGTCGAGAAGAAGATCAAGGTCAAGAAACAGGTTCCGTGTACGGCCTGTAAAGGAACCGGGGCCGAGGAAGGCAATCCAGACTACGACGATTGTCCCACGTGCAACGGCGCCGGCGAGCTCCGTCAGGTCAGCCGGTCGGTTTTCGGCCAGTTCGTGAATGTGAGGACCTGCCCGTCGTGCCGCGGTGAAGGACGCCGCCTTCGCAATCCGTGCAGTCAGTGCAACGGTGAGGGTCGACAGAGCGGAGAGGACGTGGTTGCCGTGACCGTACCGTCGGGAGTGTCGGAGGGCAACTACTTCCGAATTCGCGGCGCAGGGAACGTGGGTGTGCGCGGCGGCCCGGCCGGCGACCTCCTCGTCGAGGTCAAAGAGGAGAAGCACGAACTCTTCATCCGAGACGGCAACGACGTTTTCTACGATCTGTATCTCTCATTTCCCGATGCCGCACTGGGGACCGAGGTCGACGTACCTACACTTCGCGGGTCGGCCCGCGTCAAAATCGACGCTGGAATTCACAGCGGCAAGATCCTGCGGATGCGCGGTCGGGGTATCCCTCAGCTGGACGGCGGGCCGCAGGGCGATCAGATGGTTCGGGTGCACATTTGGACCCCTCAGCACCTGAACGCTGACGAGCGGGAGATCCTCGAAACGCTTCGCACATCCGACTCGTTCACCCCGAAACCGGAGAAGGAGTCCGGCGGGAAATCATTCTTCAGTCGCGTGAAAGACGTATTCAGCGGCTGAAACGCCCAAACCACCACCGCCTTGAACACAGTTACTGACGATGATCTGAGATCGGTAATGCGTCGTGTTCCAGCGGCTGTGACGGTTGTTACGGCCGCGTCGGGTGCTGAAAGCCGAGGGATGACGGTCGGATCGTTCGCGAGCGTTTCAATGGATCCGCTCCTCGTTTCGTTCAACGTCGGGAAATCGTCCAACATGCACTCCGTGCTTATGGACGCCCGGAACTTCTACATGCACCTGCTCTCGGAACATCAGGCAGACCTCTCCAATCTCTTCGCTAACCCGGACTTAAGCGGTGCGCAGCAGTTCGAGAGGGTCGCTCACAGGGTGGACCTGGATGGGACACCGATCCTCACCGAAACGCTTGCGTACGTCCGGTGCGAGAAGATCGCGGTCTACGATGCCGGCGATCATTGCCTTCTGCTCGCACGCGTGGACCAGATAGTGCACCAGCGAGACGGTCGGCCCCTTATTTATTATGATCGCGGTTACCGCGCGGTTGGAGACGAGGTGCACGTGCCCGAGCCCGCCGAGACTCCGACTGGAGATTAGGGCGGCGGACCTGGGTCTTCGCCGGTTGCTCCGGGTCCGAAGAAAGCGAAGTCGTACCTGGCCGGGTCGTGCGGGCACATCTCGCGACATCGCTCAGAAACCTCCTGTACCGTCCTCCAGTCGTTCATGCGGCGTGTTGCCAGACCGCATCGATCGATCATTCGTCTGGAGTGGACGTCGAGTGGCAGAACCAGCTGCGATGGCGAAACTCCGGCCCAGATACCGAGATCGACCGGCCCCGGACGAACCATCCATCTGAGATACATTGCGAGGCGTTTGCATGCACTTCCTGCAGACGGCCGGGCGAGGTGCTTCCGAACGCGTTCGGGAGTGCGCTCGTCAAGCTCGAGAAGCTCGCCAACGAACCCGTCGATCCCGGGCCCGACATCCCGAGATCCGGCAGGAAGATGCGCGACAAACGCGGCGTTCAGCGACCCGTACTTCTGAAGAGCAAGAGAGAGCAGCCGCGTCAGCCACACTGCATCGGCCGGTTGAAACGTCCGATGAACGAAGTCGTCGAGCTGTCCTCCGTCCCGATCGACGTCGAACGAGCCCACGAACTGATACGGGCGAAACGCCATTCGCCTGCACAGCGACTCGAGCTTCGTCAGGAGGGTGTCGCGTCGGCCCCAGGCCAACAGGGCGGCGTAGAAACCGATTACTTCCTGATCACGGGGATCGTCGAATCCGTGCGGGATGGATACAGGATCTGACGCGATGAAGGTTTCCGTTTCGTATCTCGTCACGAGCCGGTCGAGATAGGCCGCCAGTTCCTCGTCGCAGTTCACGGCTCGGGGCACGACGCGAACATTCTGCAGGCCTGGCCGAGGTCGATATTCCCGCCGCTTATGACGATGCCGACCTTCTGTCGCGAGACGTCCACACGCGATTCGAACAGTGCGGCGAGCGGGAGCGCTCCGGTCGGTTCAACGACGAGTTTCATCCGCGTCCAGAGGAACCGCATAGCCCTCACGAGCGCGTCATCGGGCACGGTGACCACGTCGTCGACGGTCGCCATGACGATCGGAAAGGTCAGCGTGCCGAGATACGGGGTTCTGGCTCCGTCTGCGATCGTGTCAGGATTGTGAACCGTCTGTAACGTTCCTGTCGCGAACGATCTGGCGGCATCATCACCCGCCTCGGGTTCTACACCGATGATCCGGCAACCGGGATTCAAGCGTCGGATGGCAAGGGCACACCCCGAGAGGAGTCCGGCGCCGCCGCACGGCGCAACGATTACGTCGAGGTGACCTGCCTGCTCGAGCAGCTCGACTACGACGGTCCCTTGACCGGCGATGACGTCGGCGTGATCGTAAGGCGGGATGAGTGTCAGGCCCCGTTCCGCTGCGATTCGTAGTCCGAGTTCCTCTCTGGAGGCCTTGGTCCGGTCATACTCGATGATCTCGGCGCCGTACGAGCGCGTGGCTGCCAGCTTAACCGACGGAGCATCGGTGGGCATGACGATCGTGGTCGGAATATCGAGCAGCCGGCCCGCAAGGGCTACCGCCTGCGCGTGGTTTCCCGACGAGTAAGTGATGACCCCAGCGCGCTTCTGTCTGTCGGATAGCTGCAGAAGTGCGTTATAGGCGCCGCGGAATTTGAACGCACCCGTGCGCTGAAAATTCTCGCACTTGAACCATGCATCGCAGTTGAAGAGGCCGTTGAGCGTTCTCGACGTCAGAGCAGGCGTGCGCGTAGCGACGCCGTCGATGCGCATGGCTGCGCGCTCGACGTCGTCGTAGGAGACTGGAAGATCTGACAAAGGAGAAACGGTTTTGCTGCCCGCCGGGCGGTTAGATACAATGGGACCGGCAGGATTGCAACCGAGACTTACCCCTCCGTCACCTCCGTCGGCTCGTGTTCGTCTGCCCTCTCGATGACGAGGTCGACGTCTGATACCAGCGCCGCAATCGCTCCGACTGCGGCGAGAACGGGCGCCAGCCAGACGGTTGCCATCGCGCCGCCGATACCGACCGTCAGAGGGATCTCCATATACACGTGATCGCCCTTCTTGATCGTGACTCTGCGCGTCTGGCCCTCTTTGATGAGCTCCTTTATGCGGTCAACGAGCTGGTTCGCTGCGACCTTCATTTCTTCAACAGTTCCATTTGAATCTTTCATGTCGTTCTCGGTTTTGACCTCCAGCGCGGGCCTCCATCGTTGCGGCCCGCATTCATTTGTACGAAGGGGCCTCGTCATAGATTCAGGGGTTCGAGGTTCGAAGTTCGAAGTTCGAAGTTCGAAGTCGGCCCCCTTGTCGTCCGGTTAAGACTGGCAGACTTGCAGCATTGTA
>DATKEJ010000521.1:0-7865 GCA_035512315.1 Rhodothermales bacterium
ACTCCCTGCATGGTGGAGTGTTTTTGATGAATGGGATAGCTGGTCTCCATTATACGTTAAACGCGTGCTTCTTCGTCGATACAGGACAGGACTGGGCTGGTACCTCCCAACCGTTGCGGCCGTGGCCTTCGTAAGGGCCAATTTGCGTTTTGAATTTTGCATTTACTTCAGTACCATCATCTGCCTCGTCTCCACCGTCTTCCCCGCCACCAGCCGGTAGAGGTACACGCCGCTCGACAACCCCCGCGCGTCGAAATTGACGTTGTACGATCCGGCATCGAATACCTGGTCGACTACCCGCGATACATCCCGCCCGAGCAGATCCAGCACCTGGATGGTGGTTCGCTCCGGCCGCGGCAGGTCGAATGCGATCGTCGTCACGCCGCTGAACGGGTTCGGGTAGTTCTGATGGATCGCCGGCGAGAGGGCCAGCTCGCCCGGCCCGTCATCCTCGACGTCGGTCGGACCGGAAACAACGTTGAGGACCGTCCACCCCTTGTTATTGCCCTCGTGGATCTCGTCGATGGCGCCCGCCGGATCGATGATTGCGTAGATTCTCGGGAAGAATCCGATGCCGCCCGGCACCTGCCACTGCATCTGCGCCCTTCCCGAGCCTCGCTCAGTCAATTGTTCGACGAAGACGGAGGTCTCCCCCTGCGTTCCGACGATGGGGGTGCCGCCGGCCGCCGGATCCCCGACGAAGAACTGCACCTCGACCGGACCGGGAGTGGGAAGCAGGCTCCAGTTGTGCACCCGGACCTTGATCGTCACGACGTCCCCGGCCTCGGGCTCGATGGGATCGAAGAGAATCTCCCGCGTCTGGTGGGCCTGCGCCTCCGTTATGTCGGCGCCCTTCTCACGGTCGAGCCTCCAGGGAAGGATGAAGGCAGGATCCGACTTCTCGCCATACTGCGTCTGCCACCAGGTTCCCTCGAATCCCGGCTGAGCGAGCTCGGGGTTCACCGCATAATCGAGCACGAGCGCTCCGTTCTTCGCCCAGTACACGTATGGTATAATGTTGTAGCGAACGTTCCCAATCCCCTGGTCTACGTTCCCGAAAATGACCGTCATACCCTTCGTGTCGCGCACCTTGACGTTTCGCGTATTGACGGTCTCCGTGGAATAATCGCCCTCGACGCTGATGTTGGGGATGAACGGTATGGGTATGTCGAAATCGGCCGATCCGCCGATGCCCATGTTCACGCTGTTCTCGACCTCGGTTTCGGTCTGACCTTCCGACGTCAGCGCCCACGACACGTCCGACGTACTACTGAGTGTGACCTGATCTCCCGTATCCCACCGAATGGCCGACGCCAGCAGTGAGTTCTCGTCCGGCGATGCGATCGATCGGTACGACAGGATGTTGCCCACCTCGTGCGTCGGGATGTAGTCGAAAGCGTTCCAGCTCTTGCTATCGAACCAGGCTCTCGTCTGCAGCTTGGGAATCACGACCGCGATGTAGCTCACCTGCTCACCGCCGACGTAGAGTGGATACTCCCAGATGGTGTAGTTGACGATCATGGCGTAGATCCAGTCGTCACGCGTCGCCTCGACCGTCTGTCGCACGGTGAACGTCTGCCTGGTGCTGTTCTTGCGGCGGAAACCCTCCCCGTACGTCGCTGTGATCTCGATGTCGACCCCGATACCGAGCTCGTCGCCAAACGGAATTTCGAAGCCACCGTCTACGGTCGTCGCAACGCTCCAGTCGGTCAGCAGCTCGGTTTCCATCGAGATCGACCGCTCGGTTTCGGTCATGTACTCGGCCTGGAAACACCGCGATAACGTGACCTGGCACGCACAGTCGGTCTGGCCGTAGCACATGTTGACGTCGAAGGGCTGACCGTCGAACACGTCGAAATGCGTGGGCGGGGCGTTGAGGATGACGAGCGGACGCACGATTTCGGTCTTGGCGTGCCGCTTGGGCTGCCCGACGCGGATGCCGTTGTCGCCTGCATCGAGCGCCGCCAGTCCGACCGGGCGCGGTCCGGACGGATCGATCCGGTACTCCGTCAACTGAGACTCCCGGATGCTCGGGAATCCGATCGCAGGATCCCAACTGTACACCTTGATCCTGAGGATGCCGTCGACGCTGATTCCGCCGTCATCGGATATGTCGTCGTTCGTGACCACGATGATCTCCGGGCGCCAGGCGGACGACTCGTTCATGAGATCGTTGTCGGCGTCCAGGTCGGCGACCGCCATGAGGTGCCGTCCGTACTGACCGGACTCGGGCGACGTCCCGAACGAGCCGATCTGGGTCGGTTTGTAAACATCGTTCACCTCATATACTTGGAGCTGACGATAGTAGACGATGAGCTCGTCACGCCCGTCCTGATGGAAGTCGACGGCCTCGGCAGTGATGGGAAAGCCACGCTGACCCATGGTCTGGTGAATCTGGTTCGTACCGTCGGGCCCGGCCATGAAATACGACGTGTCGGCAGCTGTTCCCCACTGATTCGGAGGCAGGGGATCTCCGTTGTTGTTGCGAGTCAGGATCACTCGGCTCATATTCAGGAACCAGCGCGTCTCGTTGTTATTAGTCGAGCGCTCGAAAAGGACGCCAATGCCCTCCTCGTACTCAGGACCGTATCGCCCAGCGGCCACCGCGATTCCATTCATGAAGACGTCCGCGTTGTCCTCCTTCGTATAGATGGTGGTGTCGGCGCGCTGGACGATCTGGAAAGTCTCGGGGTGTACGTCATAGACGCGCATGAACACTCTCCAGCATCCCTGACTGAATGCGCAGTCGAAGTTGCGACCGCCTACTGCGATGATCTCGTCGGTTCCGTCGCCGTCGAAATCACCGGCTTGGACATCGAAGGGCCACGTCGAGCGACGGGATTGTCCGGGTGCGTTCGTGTCGAGGTAGGTAATCTCGGGATCGTTGAAACTCGAAAGCAGGATCGGCTGATGGCTGGCGTCGGTTTCGTAAATGTGAATCTGCAGTGACCGATCGGCGCCCCAGTAGGAGAGGAGCCACTCCGATTGCGTATCGTCGTCAAAATCTCCCTTGCCGAGAATTGGGATGCGCGGCCGTTGGTCGTCATCGATGAGCGTGCCGGGCCCGAGGATCGTCGTATGGTGCGGGTCGGTCCACTTCAAATTGACGCGGTCGA
The DNA here is from genome assembly GCA_035512315.1 of Rhodothermales bacterium. Classification (GTDB taxonomy): domain Bacteria; phylum Bacteroidota; class Rhodothermia; order Rhodothermales; family DATKEJ01; genus DATKEJ01. The sequence goes on from DATKEJ010000521.1 coordinate 3,117, forward strand.
GATCGGGGATGATCATCTCCAGTGAGCGATTCGGGCCTTCCCAGACGGCCACGTAGTCATCGAGATTGTCACCGTCGAAATCCCCGGAAATGACGTCTACTACGTCGTCCTCCTCCGGACGCTCCGTGGAGGTCACGCTCTGCAGCTCTGAAGGGATGAGGTCGTTCGGAACATCCGGGTCGGGGTTGTTCAGATTCAGGTAATCGTGGAAGGCCGCGAACTTCTCGCCGCTGCCGTTGCCCTCCGACCATAGCAGAAGCAGCTCGGACGAATCTCCCAGCTTTCGCTTGCCCTTGAGCGGCTCGGATTCTTCAGTGTCTTGTGCGGATACGGTTTGGGGAGCGATCACGCCGGTCATCATACTCGTGACGAGTACGGCCGCCGCCAACGCACGTGTAGCGGTGCGCAAGGTTGCCTCGGTGGATTGTGGTTGCGAGCTCGGTTGGAAATAGCATGATAGGCACGGAGTGGGAGGCATTCAACCGTTGGGTCATGCAGGGGCAAAACCGGAGCCCAACGGCCTCTTCCTACTCGTACCGCAACGCCCTCACCGGATTCGCCAGCGCCGTCCTCACAGACTGGTAACTCACCGTAACGAGCGCGATCGCGAGGGCGCCGCCGCCGGCCATCGGGAAAATCCACCAGGAGAGCTCGACGCGATAGGCAAAGTCTGCAAGCCAGCGCTGCATGGCTACATAGGCGATCGGCGTCGCCACTGCGAGCGCGACGACGACGAGACGCGCAAACTCCTTTGAAAGCAGCAGCACGATGCTCTCGACTGTCGCTCCGAGCAGCTTGCGGAGGCCCACCTCCTTGGCCCTCAGCTCGGTCGTGTACGAGGCCAGGCCGAACAGCCCGAGGCACGCGATCAGGATGGCCAGCCCGGAAAAGAGACCGAGTGTCTTCGACAAACGCTGCTCGTTGTGGTAAAGCCGGGCAAACGCCTCATCCAGGAATTTGTACTCGAAAGGGTAGGCGTTGTCGAAGGTCTCCCACGACCTTCTAATGTAGGCCAGCGTGCTCGGGATGTCTTCGCCGCTGATTCGCAACGAAAGTTCTGCATGACGCGGGGCCACGTAGAAGAGCAGCGGCTCGATCACCTGCCGAAGCGACGAGAAATGGAAGTCCTTGACGACGCCGATCACCGTGCCCTCGGTGACTTCGCCCGGGACGTCCAATCGCTTGCCGACAGGGTCGTCCCAACCGAGGCTGCGCGCCAGCGCCTCGTTAATGACGACGGCATGTGTGGAATCGGTCGTAAATTGGGGATCGAAGTACCGCCCGGCCACGAGTTCCAGGCCATAGGTGTCGAGAAAGTCGAAATCGTCGACGCGGATGGCGGTGGCGGTCCAAGTCTGATCCTGGGACTTGCCTTCCGGATTAATCCCGAAGCTCATCATCCCTTCGCCCGGCACCCGATTACTCCCTGTGACGTGCGTGACGCTGGGATGGTCGAGGAGCATCTGCTTGAACGCATCGAAATTTCTGCTCATCTCCGTGTCTTCAATGGGGAGTACGACGATCTGATCCTTCTTGAAGCCGAGATCCTTCGAGAGCAGAAAATCCATCTGCCGATAGACTACGATCGTGCCAACGATCAGCGCGATCGAAATGGTGAACTGCAGCGTCACGAGCACTTGTCGGGGCAGCGCGCTCCGCGACGGGTCATCACCTCCTTTGCGCGCGTGGACCGGACGAAATCCGGAGAGGAAAAATGCCGGATAGGCGCCCGCCATCAATCCGACGCCGAGCAGCACACCGACCAATCCCGCAAGTATCGCGGGGCTCTGCCAGACACCCGATACAAGGGGCTTTGCCGTCAAAGCTCGGAACCCGGGCATCGCCAGTTCGACTACCCATAGCGCCAGTATCAAGGCCACGGCCGTCGTCAGAAACGATTCGCCGAGGAACTGTCGAATGAGCTGTCCCCGGCTGGCGCCGAGTACCTTGCGCACCCCTACCTCGCGGGCGCGCTTGGCGGCGCGCGCCGTGGAGAGATTCATGAAGTTGATACAGGCGATCAGCAGCACGAGCGCGGCGACGACGGCAAACAGGTAGACGTACGTGCGATTGCCGGCCCGAACCTTGCGGTTATGGAGGAGGTCCGAGGAATCCAGGTAAACACCTGACAAAGGTTGCAGGTACAGCGCGTACTGCTCTGCGCGCTGGGGGAAATGGCGCCGCATAAAGTCGACCAGCTTGACCTCCAGGGCCTCCGCATCCGCCTCCGGTGCAAGAAGCAGATAGGTATAGACCGCTTGAGGGAACCAGCTCGCCAGCCACGTGAAATCCTGACCGGCGACTTCCGGACTTAGAGAGGACCACGAAGCGACGGCGTCGTACAGTAGATGTGAATTGGTCGGCGTGTTCTCGACGATCCCGGTGACCGTGAATTCGAGACCGTTCATCCCGATCAGGCGTCGGCCGACCGGATCGTCCTCGCCGAAGAAGGTATGTGCGGTTTCTTCCGAGAGCACGATCGAGAGCGGCGCGGCCAACGCGGTGCTCGGATCGCCTCGGAGGAGCCCGAACGAGAATACGTCGAAGAAATTGGAGTCCGCGAAAACCGTATTCGAGAGTTTGATGCTCGTTTCGCCGTGGGTCGTCAACACGTCGTCAAACCAGGGAAGCACGCGTACGGCCTGTTCGACCTCGGGATAATCGGCAGCCAGCGCCGGCCCCATGGGTCCGGACGTGATCACGTCGCGCTCGATGCTGCCCGTTCGCGGCGTCACGACCTTGTCGAGGCGGTAGAGGCGGCTGGCGTTCTCATGGAACCGGTCGAAGCCAAGCTCGCCTTTGACGAAAATTAGAATCAGCAGACAACACGCGATACCGAGCGTCAGCCCGATCACGTTTATGAACGTGTATGCCGCGTGCTTGCGGAGGTTGCGGATGGCGAGCGTGACGTAGTTGCGCAGCATGGGTGGGATGCCAAGTCTGGATTCGGGGCTCGTCGAACCCGAACGCAAACAGGATGCCACGATTCATAAGTTGTTTGTAGTAGCAGCTTATGTAGCATAGGAGCGATTGCTCACTGTGCGGTTGTGAGAAAGAGATGTGCGAAATCGGACAGTCACCCACCGCAGCGGCGAGCACGAATCCGCGGCGGACGGTCTCCTTCTTGACCCAGCCGAACCCAGCGCTGCAGAGGTCAGGACCCAGCTCGCCCACATGATCAGGGTCTTGTTGTCGGTCAGATCACGCCGAACGGAAAGCCGCCAGTGATGTTGTCCGAGGGGCGTCGTTCGTGCCCGTGGGCCGTTTAGCGTTTCTCGTTTAGTGCTTCCGTTTAGCGTTTCTCGTTTATCGTTTAGCGTTTCACGGAGTGACCACCCCCTCCGTCCCCATCCCAGGCCCCAGCACCATCGCGTTGAACAACACCCGCCGCGTCTCCGCCGTCGTGCCCCTGAAATTCGGCTCGAAACCGATCAGGATCACCTGACCCTTTCCGAGCTTCTCCCGGGTGACGACGGGTGCGTTGGTCATCCGCTGCGTCGCCTCGGGCCACAGAAGACCGCTCTGGCGCACAAAGACGTCGTGTCCGGCGGGGACCGACGACCATCCCACACGCTGCGCTGGAGCACCCGCGCGCGGTTCGAAAAGGCCGACCCGAGCCGCCGACTCGATCTCCGACGTCGCCATCAGCACCCGGCTGCCGTTGAGAAGGGGAGCGATCGACTCGCCCGTCCCGAACATGAGCCAGTGCTCCGGATTCGTTCGGGCAGCCACCAGAGTCGCTCCGGCCGGCATGAATAGCCGCCGCCACTTGTCCTCCCGCGTTGCGGCGACTGTGTCGGGACGGCTGTACGTCGAGTCCCACGTCACCGGACCCTCTTGACCAGGCGTATGCGAGAACACTGCGGAGGTACTCGGGATCGTCTTCTCGCGCGCCTGCCAATCGCGATGGACGGCCATCTCGTAGTCATCGAGCTTGTCGAGGACGTCGCGCAGGAGCCGCACTTTGCTCAATCCAGAGGTGTCGCTCGCGAGTTGATGGGCGGAGGACCCGATCGCGATCAGGGTCCCTCCGGATTCGACCCACGGCTTGAGGGATTTGAGGTGACTGGCATCCCACGATCCGCTCGTGCTCGGAAGCACGACTACGCTGTAGCGCCGGAAATCGGGGGCGCTCCACTTCCACTCAGCCCCGAGATGCGAGTGCCGGATTCCCAGCTTCGTGTCGATCGCGTGCCAGATCGATCCAAAGCTGTAAGAACTCACGTGATCGCGAGCAAGCAGGGCGATTTGGGGTCGGAGCAGGAGCTTGAAGTGCGATCCGCCAAGATCCGGCAGGTCGCCGGGACCCTGGCCGGTGCCTACGGAATGAACGCTGAGGCTCAGCTCGGAGGCTACTGAAGACAGCATGGCGTGGAGATCACATCCGGGCGGGACACGGTCTGTGTGACCCGGTTTCATCACCTCGGAGATCGACGCGCCACAGTCCCGGTTGTCGGTGTTCTGGACGACGATTGATCCGCGAGCGAACGATTGGCCGTCGAGCTCGAAAGGTTTTTCGGCGGCTCTGACCCAGACTCCCTTTTCCATGAGCCGGGCCGCTAAGGTGAGGGACGCATCGTCGTGACCATCGACGATGTATCCAACCTTCGAGACGGCGGGTTCCGCCCATCTCGCAAGGTCCTTCTGATAGGGAGAGACGCCCCGCGCGGGTAGATCCTGATCCAGCTCCAACGCGTCGAGGCCGTAGTACATGAGCAGGTTCCAGGCGGTGACGTCGTACATGACACC
>DATKEJ010000522.1:0-2172 GCA_035512315.1 Rhodothermales bacterium
CCTCGCCGCCAGCGACTGCGGCTCGTCGACGAACTGCGGGACAAGGGCATATCCGACGAGCGTGTTCTCGCCGCGATCTCCAGAGTTCCGCGCCATCTGTTCGTGGAGCCGGCCCTCCGCGCACGGGCTTACCGCGACGAAGCGCTCCCGATCGGCTTGAAGCAAACGATCTCGCAGCCGTTCACGGTCGCGTATCAGACGATGGTGATGAACGTGCGGCGCGACGATACCATTCTCGAGATCGGCACGGGCAGCGGCTATCAGGCAGCCATCCTATGCGAGCTCGGCGCCCGGGTCTACTCGATTGAACGTCATAAGCCATTGCTCGATCGTACACGGGCACTACTCGATCGGCTTGGCTATCGGATCGTGACCCGACATGGCGACGGAACGCTGGGCTGGGAGGCCTTTGCGCCATACGACGGCGTCGTCGTCACAGCCGGCGCCCTCGAAATCCCGGACGCGCTTCTTGCGCAACTACGGGTCCCGGACAACCAGACGCGAGGAGGCCGGCTCATTATTCCGCTCGGCGACGACCGTGGTCAGATCATGAACCGCATCGACCGGGAAGACGCGAACCAGTTCAAGCGCCAGCGCCTCGACAGCTTTCGCTTCGTACCCCTGATCGGAGGAAACGCCAGGTAGGACGAGCCCCCGCAACGTTTTCCTGCTTCTCCCGCCAGCGAGGCACAACCACATTTCCGATTCATGCTCCTGGTTAACAGGGAGAGGTGTCGGCATGAATCGGCTCATCAAGTGCGTTGCACTCGTCGCCGTATCGCTCGGACTCTGGGCATGCGACTCAGGAGGCGACGACGGGAACGGCAATCCCAGCGGGAACCAGAACCCCATCATCACTGGATTCTACTGTGTGATCGAGGCACCGGACGGTGCGACCGTCGCTTACCGGATCACCGAGTTCGACCAGTATGGAACGCCCATCGACGAGGTCGTCACGAGCACGCTCACGTTCGAGACGGCATCCGCCAAGGTCGTGGACCTGTATGAGACAGGTGCCGATCCACACGGCGTTGCTGTGATGGTCAAGCTAACGGCCGGCTCCGGTCGTTTGAAGGCCGAACTCTGGCAGGACGCAGCGCTACAGGCCTCCGCGGAAACGGAACGGGCCAACCACGAAATCTGTGTCAGGGGCGGGACGGGGTCGTAGATCGACAGGCCGGTAAACGATCCAGGCCCCAGTGGCTCGGGCAGGACATCGAGGCACGCGGCGAAACGCGATCAGGACGAACGCGTGTGACTCTGCGTGCGCGATTGGGGGCCGATCCGTGGAATTTCGCGGATTTCGAGCGGCTCTTTCTAGCCGTTGAAGCGATATCCCTGCCCGAAAACCGTTTCAATCAGGCTGCCGTCCGCGCGGGATCCGCGTATTTTGCGCTGCAGACTCTCCACGTGCTCCTCGAGTTTTGATATGACGACTTCGGGGCTGATCGTGAGCAGGATTATGTCCTCGTCGATGCCCCACGCGTCGAGAAGCAGTCGCTTGCGGGACACGACCCGACCTCGGTATCTCACGAGATACCGCAGAACGTCAAACTCAAGCTCGGTGAGCGAGATTTCGTCGCCGTCGCGCGCGACCGTCTCTCGGATGAAGTCTATCACCAGCGAGCCCTTGCTGTAGCTTTCGGGCGGACCCGTATCCGCCGACGGCACGCGGCCCAGAATCGCACGAACGCGATTCATGAGTTCATCGGGATCGAAGGGCTTGACCAGGTAATCCTCGGCCCCGAGGCCGAAGCCTCGAAGTATGCGTTCCTGCCCTCCTCGGCCGGACATCATCAATACAGGAATGTGGAATCCGCGCCGCTGCGACTCTTCCAGTACTTCGAAGCCATTCTTCCGGGGCAGCATTACGTCCAGCAAAACAATGTCGAACGTACCGGGATCCTCCATCAGCGCGAGCGCGGCAGCGCCGTCGCCGGCAATCGTCACGTCGTAGTCCTCGGACTGGAAGTACTCCTCCAGCGCCTCACTGACCTGAGGATCGTACTCGACGATCAGCATCCTGTACGCCTCCGAGCTCCCTTCCGACTGCTGAGAGGCAAGGGCCGCAGCGGAGGATTCCGTGATGTCCATTGCAGTATCTCCCTGGTGTGCGTCTGCCGGTACGCCCCCGGTCGGACTCTTGTTGTCGTGAAAAGCGCCAGATCGTCT
>DATKEJ010000523.1:0-9460 GCA_035512315.1 Rhodothermales bacterium
GCGCTGCGCAAGTCGATTCGAAAGTGTGTTCTCCATCATCATTCCACTGGAGGCCACATGTATCGCCGGTTCTTGAAGGATGCTTGACGCGCCCGCTTGGCTTCTCGGCATGCGCTTCTGCTCGACGCCGTATACCTCAAAGTCCGGATCGAGGCGGGGAGACGAGAAGCGCGTCCGATCATAGATGTCCGACACGCCTCGCATAAGGCCTGACGTGTAGACGGGTATCGTCTCTGGAATGCGGCCGCGGCGCTTGAATCGATCGATCAGCGCGAGCACCTCTTGTGCCCGGCCGAGCGCAAAGACCGGAAGAAGGACTCTGCCGCCGCGGGCGAGGGTGCGCGTTATGGCCGAACACAGGGCTTCCTCCTCCTCGCGTCTGGTGGTACTCTCGATGTCGCCATCTGCGCCGAGCGTGCTCTCGAGGACAAGGGCGTCAATCGGCGGATCGGGATATTCCCCTCCGGGATGAATCGTCTGGTTTCGCAGATTCGTGTCGCTCGTGTAGAACAGACGCCGCCGGAGACCGCCTTCCTCGAACTCGACCAGCAGGCCGGCCGCACCCAGGACGTGTCCTGAATGGAAAAAACGGGCTGAAACGTGGGACCTTCCGAGGAGCCCCGTCAGATCAAAATCCTCTTCCAGCGTATGTCCCTGGAAGAGATACGTCACGGCTTCGACCTCTTCCTCGGTTAGGCTGGGCGGTCCCGTAATCCCAGTCTCTTTCGCTCGTCGCGCCTGCAGTCTCGCCGACGCAGGAAGGAGGGTGTCCAAGAGGTGGCGCGTCGCCACGGTCATGTGAATCGCAGCGTGCGGCCACTTCCGGATGACTGACGGCAGCCCTCCGACGTGGTCGTGGTGCGCATGCGTTATGACGACGTGGTCAATCACCCAGTCGGGATTCTCGTCCAGAATATCGAATCTGGGCAGCCCCTCGAGTGAATCGTCGCTTGGACTCTGACCCGCATCGAGCAGGATCCCGGTCCCCTCCACGTTCAAGTAGTAGCAGCTCGCGCCGATCTTGTTGCTCTCGCCGAGCGGAATCAGGAGCATCGCGATCCAGGTATCTGCCGCTCGCGTGAGTCTGCTCGGCAACGGGGATACGTTCTACGCAAGCGTCGATTCGTGAAGGGTTGCTTCGTAAGCCCGCCAGTCGGCCAGGAATTTCTCCAATCCGATGTCGGTGAGTGGATGACTGACTAACAGTTTAAGGACGCTGAACGGAACCGTGGCGACGTGCGCCCCGGCGAGAGCGGCCTCAACTACGTGGAGTGGGTGACGGATGGAGGCCGCGAGTACCTCGGTCTCGAACCCGTAATTGTCGTAGATCTCGATAATGGTCCGAATCAGGTCCATCCCACTGTGCGAAATATCATCGAGTCGACCGACAAACGGGCTCACGTACGTGGCTCCGGCCTTGGCGACGAGGAGCGCCTGGGCGGGTGAGAAGCACAGCGTGCAGTTCGTCCGAATCCCTTCACCGGCAAGCGTCTTGATCGCCTTGATGCCCTCCTCGATGAGCGGTACTTTCACGACCACATTCTTGTGGATGGCCGCCAGTTCGTGCGCTTCCTCGAGAATGCCGTCATATGTTACTGCAACGACCTCAGCCGAGACGTCGCCGTCGACCATCTCACAGATCGTATAGATGTGCTCGTGAAAATTCACCCCACCGGCCTTCTTTACGAGCGAGGGATTCGTGGTCACGCCGTCGAGAACCCCCATAGCGTTCGCTTGGCGGATTTCTTCAAGGTCGGCGGTGTCGATGAAGAACTTCATAATGACGTTTACCTGATATCGTGGTTGATGCCCGCATGCGGGTTGCTTAAAAACTACGGAACTTGACTGTTGTATGATTTGATTTGTCGATGAGTTCTGCTACGCGACGGCGATAACCAACAGGTCTTCAGGATGCCTGACCTCGCTTTTTTTGAGGATGAGGGTGTAAATCATCTAAAACCAATAATTTACACGAGACCCGTGTTCGATCTGCGGGTTGGGATCCTCACCCTCCGGTATCGAATCGAACTGGATCTTGCCCGTCGCGCCGATTATGTCCTGGCGCGGCCTGAAGTCCTGCCGCTTGCGAAAACCGACGGAAACGGACTACCCCGCCGATCCGGACCGAACGACCCCAACGAGCCGAGCCTTCTGGTGAACGGACGGTTGCTCGCAGCCTCACGCTCTCTTCTGGGTGAATGGCGGGCTCTCCTGCAGGGGAACGGCCAATCTCAAGGTGAAGCGAGGGCGTGGATGTCCGGCGATGTCGTTGCGGCAGCTTGGGTTCCACCGACGCGGCCGATTTCTCTGGAGGCCGGATTGCCTCGTTTCGACGGTCTCGAAAGGGTTGAAGTGACCGATATCCAGTTTTTGGATCGCCTGTGGGACCTGACCTCCAATGTCGGGAGGTACATCGACGACGATGCCTCCGCGATGGGCATCAGGGGAGTGTCTGACGATGCGGTCGTGTCTGCCCAGTCCGTTCTGGCGGGAAACCACTTCATGGCGGTCGGGCCGCACGCCGTCGTAGAGGCCGGCGCCGTGCTCCTGTCGGACGACGGACCCGTAATAGTGGAGGCCGACGCGCGTGTGATGGCAGGAGCAATCCTTCGGGGGCCCTGCCATATCGGTAAAGGTGCCCACGTTCGAATGGGTGCAAGGATCTCCGCCAGCTCCGCCGGAGAACAGTGTCGCGTGGGCGGTGAAATATCCAACAGCGTGCTCTTCGCCTTTACCAACAAATCGCACGACGGTTATGTGGGCAACAGCTACATCGGCGCCTGGTGCAACCTCGGAGCTGACACGAACACGTCGAATTTGCGCAACGACTATGGCGAAGTGATCCTCTACAACGAGCATTTGCGCCAGTACGAACCGTCCGGACAGCAGTTCGTCGGGCTAGTGATGGGCGACCACTCGCGGTCAGGTATCAACACTATGTTCAATACGGGCACCGTGGTTGGACTGGCCTGCAACATCTTCGGCGCCGGCTACCAGCCGAGACATATCCCGTCGTTCTCATGGGGCGGTAAGGAGCGTCTCGTGGATTACATTCCTGAGAAGGCGTTCACGTCGATGCGGGAAATGATGGCTCGTCGCGGCGAGACGCTGAGCGCGGAGGAGGAGGGCGTTCTGAGGGAGGTTTACGAACGGCGGGGAGGGACGGGGAATGGGGAATGAGGAATGAGCCATTGTCAACCCGGGCTCCGGATCAGGTCCGGGGCAGGCTCTGACTCGCGATCCAGACAGCCGAAATCCGGCACTCACCCGGCGGGTTTACGTTAGTGGATCTTCGCCGTACTCGTTGGGCCCGTCGGTGCCTTTGAGGAAGCCGACCTCGATCAGATACCAGATGCTGACTATCGGTATCAGCGAAACGAGAACGAACCAGCCTGATCGGTTCCGATCATGGCATCGCTTCATCGATACTGCCAGGGCAGGCCATACGACGAAAAGAACCGCGAGGCCGTATGAGCTCCAGAGGCCGATTTCGCCGGCGAAGGAAAGTCCAATGAAAGCCACGACCATCATCCCCGCCGTTAGAAGGAGCGTGTAACCCCAGTACTTCGCTCGATTGATCCGGCCCTCAAAGGAGAAGAGAATATCGCTGGCCGTCACAGGAGCGGGCGTGACGCTGCCGTATGGAAAATCATCAGATTGCATGTCGGCGCTCGTGGATTGCGGGCAAAAAGGATCATCTAGTGGTGGAAACGTAGGTCATTGCAACCGTCAAACACAACGCTCCCGCAACTCCGAATCAGTTGGCACACCAGTACCGTCGTCTTCGTTGACGTGGCTCACTATGGATCCCGGGTCGAGCCCGGGATGACGGACCCTTCGGACCTCGGACCTATGTCACCTTCATCACCATCATCGTGATGTCGTCGCTTTGAGGCGCGCCCTGCGTGAACTCCGCGACGTCGGCGAGTACGACATCGAGGATTTCCTGCGCCGAAAGGTGCCTGTTGTCGAGCAGCAGTTTCTCCAGGCGGGGATCGTCGTACTCCTCATGCTGGGGGTTCATCGCTTCCGTGACGCCGTCGGTGAACATGGCGATCACGTCGCCGGACTTAAGCCCCACCTCGCCCCTTTCGTACGGCATTCCACCCATGATCCCGAGCAGGAGGCCTCCTGCCTCTAGATGGGTCATCGTCCCGTCGGCGTTGATGTGGACCGGCGGATTATGACCTGCGTTCACGTAGCTGAGCGATTTTCCGTCGGCCGAGCAGATGCACCAGAAGAAGGTGATGAACTTGTCGAATCCCGTGTTCCCGTGGATGACGTCGTTGATTCGAGCCGTAGCCTCCTCGAGTTTGAGATCCATCGGGAGAACGATGCGGAGGCATGCCTGCATGTTCGCCATGAGAAGGGAGGCGGGCATGCCCTTTCCGGTCACGTCCGCGATCGCCATCATCAACCGCTCGCCATCCAGGCTCACGACATCGAAATAATCTCCCGACACCTCTCTGCTGGGGGTTGCGAAGGCCGCGATCTCAATGTGTTCGCATTCCGGCAGCTTGCTGGGGAGAAGACGCTCCTGGATCTCCCGCGCGAGTCGCATCTCCTGGGCCATCCGTTCGCGTTCGATCTGCTCGTCGACCAGATACGTATTCTGGATAGACGTCAATGCGAGGTTGCCGAGCGCGTAGAGAAACTCCACGTCCCCAGGAAGATACCGCTGGCCCGTCATTTTCCGGCCCAGGCAGAGGATCCCTTGCGTCGCCCCACGTAGCCTGAGCGGGATCGCAATCTCCAGCCCAAAATCGGCAAGAATCTCCCACTCGTCCTCGTCGCCGGAATCGACCAGACCGGGCGCGACTGCTTCCGTGATCCCGTTCAGACGCTTCATCAACTCATCGAGCCGGGTTAGGTCCTTGAGACCCTGCTTTGCGACGACCGTTAGTGGTTCCTCGAGCCGCGGTCGGCCCTCGGCGTCTGTGCCGGACGGTTTTCGCAGCAGAAACAGGTGCGACTTGACCAGAAGTTGACCCATCAACGCAAACGAAAGCAACCGGACCAACCGCTCGCGATCGCGTGTCGAGTTGAACTCCTGCGAGAGGTCGAAGAGGGTGTTTAGCTCTTGGATTTTACCGTCAAGGTCCTTGTTCGACTGCTGCAGCTCCTCGATGATCAGCGAGTTCTGAACTGCGGAGCTGGATATCGATACGAGTGCCTCCGTGAAGGCAAGCTCATCGTCCTCGAGCGGTTTTCCGGCAGGTTTCTGACCCAATCCCAACCAGCCGATGCACCGTTCGTGGTACTCCACGGGGAGGAGATGGCTGATGCGATGCTCCTTCAACGTTTCGGGAATGTCGTCGCCTGACAGCGGCACCGCCTGACCCAGCGGTTCGAAAGCCACCACGTCGCCGGGCTTCAGACTCGCGACGCCTTTGCTCGCCGCAACCTTGTGCGCCTGCTCGACGGGGTCGAACAGCAACACTACGCCCCGCGTCACCAGGAGCTTGCTCATCGCGATGAGGAGGAGGTTGTTCAGTACGAAGTTCAGATCGACCGAGCTGCTCAGAAGCTGCGTGGCTTCATAAAGCGCCCGAAGATCGAGATGCTCCGTCTGATGAACCGTCAGCGACCGTTCGGACATGTGTGGGGTATGAAGTTCGGGATCAAAAGGGGTTTCAAAATAACTCGCACGCGGCAAGATAGGATAGTCTAGTCTCTACCGATTGCGTCGAGATGGATCACGTCGGCACGTTTCGGCTTTCCGTCGAGCACGTTCAGGATGACGCAAGTCTTCTCCTGGTGCATCCCTTGGCGACCCGCGGCGCCCGGATTCAGATACAAGAAGGGAACCGGATGGTCCGTTCGCTCGATCCTCAATATGTGGCTGTGTCCGCAGATAAACAGGTCGGGCCGTTTCAACCGAAGCTGCTCCCCAATCCCGGGAAACCATCGGCCGGGCCGTCCACCGATGTGCGTCATCCAGACTCGAATCCCCCCGAAGGTGCTTTCAAGGTGCTCACCGACGATCTGCCGCACTGCGGCTCCGTCTATGTTTCCGAAGACCGCCATCGTCGGGGCAATCGCCTCAAACTGATCGAGGATGTCTACGGCACCGAGGTCTCCCGCGTGAAGAATGCAGTCGACGTCGCTGAAAGCCTCGGGGATCGACGGGTGGAAGTACCCGTGTGTGTCGGAGATGATGCCGATTCTCAGGGAGCGGGCTGTCTCGAAATTCACAGGTCGAAGACTACCGAAGCGTCAGTCGAAGGCCGAGGTTGATGAACCTCGGGCCCTTCCCTAGATCAGGACCGACGCCCGTCTTGCCGGTCATCAGAGGGACGCTCACTGTGGGCACGATCTGGTACGTCGGCCGGTGCCAGTGCAAACCTGTGCGAACCCACAGCACATGCCCCCGAAACTCGCCAAGGTCCGCGTTGTAGTTCGCAGACTCGGTGACGATCACCCGCTCCAGAAGGTCATACGTTCCTGCCTGGAAATCCAAGGCGAACGACACGTGGCTTCGCGCTGGGTCGAAGATGAGGTCGTAGCCGATCTTTACGCGCGCCTCGATTCCAGTTGCCTCGGTGTAGGCGATTCCCGCCAGCGGGGTCCCGGCATCGACCGCCCCGCTTCCACGGTACCCGGTGCGCACGTATCGCACCCCGGCTGCCATCTGCGTTCCGACCTGCGCCGAAAGCGTCTTCGAGTAGAGGAACGCGAGGTCCGTTTGACGAAAACCAAGGCCTCCGTTAGAGGGCGGCCGCGGCTCGAATGCGAGTCGAAGCGCCATGTCGGCACCGTCGACGTGCCATAGGTGCTTGAGCGCGACCCACGTCAGATCAAGACGCTGGCCCTCCGTGCCTCCCGCAAAATTCACGACGGCCGACAGATCGAACTGAGAACCGAGTCCGTAATCGAGCTGAACGAGGAGGCCGAGATTACTCGAAGCATTCGAGATCGCCCGTCCGTTTGACTGATAGGTGGCTTCGCCGCTAACGGCGAAGCCGTCGTAGAAACTGCGGCGCGGCGACTCATTCCGATAGAAGGGATCGTTCGAAGCGAAGGGCCGCTGCGCGAGAACGCCGCTTGTCATGCAAGACAAGCCAACCAGAAGGAGCAATATCGCCAGGCTGGGCTGCCGTTGGCGAACCCTCCGCTGCAGAGGTTCGGTCATGGCGGGGTTCTCCGGGTCCGGGGGAGTCGACACTCGAATATACATCAACACCGCGGCATCTGTTTCTGCCCGCTGAAAGGTCAGACCGTCATCGAGCCGCCGGGGGGAAGTACGCTCGGTTCTGAACCTGCGGTTCTGACCGCGCCGCGCCACCATTCGAGTCGATCGGGTTCGACGCGGATGGGAGGGAAGGTATTATAGTGGATTGGAACCACCGCTTTTGGTTTCAGCAGCTCGACGGCCTTGATCGAGCTCTCGGGACCCATCGTAAAGCAGTCGCCAATCGGGAGCATCGCCACGTCAATCGTGCGCCCCCCCGAAATCCAGCCCATTTCGTAAAAGGGCTCCGTGTCTCCTGCGTGGTAGAGGAGTCGACCTTCCGCTTCGATGAGCAGACCGCACGCCACTCCGCCGTACGTGCCGTCCGGGAAGGACGACGAGTGCCGAGCGTGTGTGAATTTCACCAGACCCCAGTCGAAACGCACGGCGCCTCCAACGTTGGCTCCGATGGTATTATGATACCCGTGCTTCGACGCCAGGTAACCGACGAACTCGAAGCAGCCAACCACCGTGGCGCCGGTCCGCTTGGCGATTTTCGGTGTGTCTCCCCAGTGATCACCGTGGGCGTGGGTCAGCAGGATGTAGTCCGCGTCAAGAGAGTCTGAGGTGACAACGCCATGGGCCAGCGGGTTCTGATCGATAAAGGGATCGATCAGAAGTCTCGTGCTCCGGGTTTCGATCTGAAAAGCTGAATGCCCGAAATAAGTGAGTTTCATGACGAGGTCTCACACACTGACCTGCACGCGACTCGAACTTCTATACAGCCAGAAGATGAATCCGGCGAAAGCGACCAGTCCGAGTACAGGGGCGATGCCCTCGAAGCCCGATATCCTCAGAACGTCGGTGCTTTGCGCGGCGGCGAAGGGGATGGCCAGCAGAATCCCGACGAGCGCCTCACCGGTTATCAGCCCTGATGAGAAAAGGAGACCCTTCTGCTCGGCCGCTTTCATAGCCGCTTTCTCGTTGCCCGGGTTGCGAGCCGCGGCGACGCGAGCGGCAAGGTGGGCGGTCACGCCCCCGATGAAGATCGGTACCGAAAGTTCGATTGGCAGGTAGATGCCTACTGCGACGGCAAGGACGGGTGTCCGAAACGTCGATCCTTTTCTCTTGAGAATCTCATCGAGGATGATGATTGCGACGGCCACGGCAGCGCCAATGAAGATCATCGTCCAGGGCAGGTCTCGTGAGAAGACACCCTGTGCAACCGAACTCATCAGCGTTGCCTGGGGAGCGGCCAGCATTTCGGCCGGATCCATGCCTTCGCGCGGGAAGAATCCGCCGAGTCCGTAAGCCTGGAGTAACAGCTGGAGAATCGGTGCAATTACGAGAGCGGCTGCGATGACCCCGATCATCTGCATGATCTGCTGTTTATAAGGAGTGGCTCCGACAATGTGCCCGGCTTTGAGATCCTGCAGGTTGTCGCCGGCGATCGCCGCTGCGCAACAGACAACCGCCCCGATAAGGATCGCCGCGGCGGCCGCGGCAGTCGCTTTGGCCTCGTTGAATTCGATATCCGATCCGAGAATCAGGAGCAGGATGAGAGATGCCGACAGGATCGTGGCGATCGTGACCCCGGAAATCGGGTTGTTGGAAGAGCCTACCAGTCCGGCCATGTAGCCGGCCACCGACGAAAAAAGAAACCCGGCAAACAGAGAAAACAGGAGAGCAAAGATGATGATGACCCAGTCTGTTCCAGTCGACACGCCCATCGTCGAAGGGTCGAGTACAAACAAGAACACACCAAACAGCGGGATCGCCATGAGGAGGATGCCGAGGCCCACGATATTGATCGGGGTGTCACGATCCGTTCTGAGGATGCTCGCTCGTCCATCCACTTTTGCATCACGAACAGCCTGGAGGGACGACCTCATGCCGTCACGAATAGGTTTGACGAGGGAAACGAGCGCCCAGATTCCACCCACAGCCATCGCGCCTACGCCGAGATAGCGGATGTATGAACTCCAAATCTGCTCGGCCGCGGTGAAGCCCGTCAGCGGCAGCCCGTCGTCACCGACCGGCATCATCGACGGATCGGCAACTGCGGTGAAAATCGGAATGCCGAAGAGCCACGAAATGAGACCGCCTCCGAAGACGAGGATCGCGATATTGAGTCCGACGATGTAGCCCACTCCGAGAAGCGCCACCGACAGATCGCATCCGAGTCCAAAGATGGACTTGCCGAGCGTGACAGATCCATGCGCTGACCCTGAGAGCACTTTGAGTCCGGTCTGACCGAGCTTCATCAGCGCGGAGCCAATCGCCGCCGCC
>DATKEJ010000524.1:0-2586 GCA_035512315.1 Rhodothermales bacterium
CCTCTGTGTCAATGGCCTGGATCACAATGCCGTACACTCTCAGCCGTGATTGAAGCAGCCACTTGCTGCCGAGCACGTGCCGGATTGCAGGCTGGACCACGAATTCGGTTGTCAGGGCGTCGGCCGATCCTGTCGGATCTAAGGGGTCGCCCAGTGCAAATTCCCCGGGGTTCAGCGCATCCATGATTCCGTTCCAGAATAGGAACGTATCCTTGCGTCGAGAAAGGGCGGACAGCAGGACGTCCATCTTCGTTCCGTCGCCCATCGACCACCCGACCTTTCCAAAGCCTTGGACTATGCGTCTCTTGCTCAGGTACGTGTAGCCATCGTCTTTCCGGTAATCCACGTTGAGCCAGAACCCGGCGCCCGAACCCATGCGACGCGCGTGTGAGATCGTCATTCCCCAGAGCGGCCGCCACTCATCGCCCCCCTCCCATTTTTCCTTCCAGATCGTGTGAGTGACCGGTTCGTGAACTCCGGAATATGCCTTGAAGTGGTATGTCGGGGTTCTCGGGTAATCGCGCGTAATGACGTTGATCACGCCCCCGAGTGCGCCGCCGCCGAAGAGCGCCGAGCCCGGGCCTTTGATGATCTCGATCCTCTCCAACTGAGCGAACGGTAGCGCGTCGAAGGGGATGCCGTCTGACTCGGGAGACAGCAGGGGAAGGCCATCCAGGAGGACGAGCACGCGAGAGCCCGCGTTGAACGAGAAGCCTGAGGATCCTCGAATGTTCACCTGATTATCCATGACCTGAACGCCGGAGACGTATCGAAGGGCCTGGTCAAGCGAGACGATATTACGAACCGTGAGGTCACGCGGCGTGATGAGGCTGAAGCTCGCCGGGACGGACGACGACAGTCTGGCTTGCCTCGAGGCGGACACGATCACTTCCGACGACAACACTGACGTCTCGCTCAGTGCGATCAGATAGGTCGAATCGACGCCGGCCGACACGCGGATCGGTTCACGGTGGGATTGAAACCCCACGGCTGACGCGATCAGGATGTATGATCCCTCGGGCACGGGTTCAATCTCGAACCGGCCGTAGGAATCCGTTGCGGCGCCGAGCTGGGTCGTTTCGAGATACACGTTCACCCCTGGAAGGGGGGCGCCATGCGTGTCGGTCACGCCGCCCTTGACCCTGCCGGCAGGCGTCTGACCCGTGCCGTCTGACGGCACGGCGAGGCCGGTGCCCACCGCGACCAGAACCAGGATCGTCATGAAGCGAGCCCGGTACATCTCAAAACTCCGGTGGGAACGTGGGCGGGTCCAGAAAATCGACGACTATAGAAACCTGGGTGGTCTCGCCATTCTCGACCGTGAACATCCCGTCGTTGTCGCTGTAAACACCGACTGGTTTCCAGTCGAAAATATCCTGTGAGTACCGGTATGCTACCCCTGAGTACGGAAACGCCCCTGGTGCTACATCGCCAATAAAGAACGTGTCGGTGCTCGCGTTGAAGCGCAGGGTGTTCGAGATCTCCATGCGGTTCAACTGCAGGAAGTCAGCCGTGTCCGTTGGTACGAACCGCATCGCGACGAACCGTATGTCGAATATCTCCGAGCCTTGAGGCCAGAAGGCTCCACCGTGAACATACGTGATCGTTCCCGCGATCGCACCCGCGCGCTCCTCCTCGGGTACAACGAGGCCGTTGTCGCACGAGGTGATCGTAAGCGCGACGATGAGCGCGGTCACGATGAAGAACAGGCCGCCGGTGGACGGCTTAACTCGGTTCAGCTCCAGTGCAGGATCGATCACGCTGTCAGCCTGCTCAACAAGTTTGAAAAGCACGACTGCTGCAATATACTTTGCGGGCATCCGCGAAAAGGACGCCGAGGCCACTTATCATCCTCACTCCGCAGCCGAGCTTTGGTGCCTGTATGGTTCTCATCTACACTTTTGTCAGTGCGGGGTTGATCACCGCTTCCTCTCTCGCGGGTGGGTTCGTTATGGTCGTCCCCAGGCAGAGGTTGAACCGGATGATCTCACATCTGATCAGTTTTGCAGTCGGCGCGCTTTTAGGCGGCGCATTCCTCCACCTGATCCCGCAGGCCTTTGAGCACGAAGCGGTCGGCTCAAACACACCGCTGTATATCGTCGCAGGCATCATGGGGTTCTTCGTCCTCGAAAGATTTCTCCACGTCCACCACGAACACCATCTCGAGGGCCAGGCGAATACTCCGCGACCGATCGTTACGATGAGCATTGTCGGCGGGACGATGCACAATCTGGTAGACGGCATGATCGTAGCCGCGAGCTACGCCGTTTCCGTGGAAGCCGGGGTCGTAACAACGGCGGCCATTCTGCTGCACCAGATCCCGCAGGAAATCGGGGACTTCGGGATTCTCGTTCACGGCGGGCTTGAGCCGGCCCGCGCTCTCGTCTACAACCTCATATCCGGCGGCGGTGCGATCGTGGGAGCTGCGGTGGCCATTCTAGTCGGCTCCGTTGCGAGCGACTTCGCGCCGATCATCGTGGCGGTGACTGCCGGAAGCTTCATCTATATTGCAGCCTCCGATCTGATACCCGAGCTGAGACGCTCCCCCGGGCATAGGGCGTCACTTCAGCAGCTGCTGCTTATGGC